>DASQUY010000355.1:0-3453 GCA_035641055.1 Acidimicrobiales bacterium
TCGTTCCTGTTCAAGCAGGGCTACGAGGAGACGGTGACCGAGCGGATCGATGCCGGGGACTGGGAGCTGGTCGCCGACCAGTTCGTCCCGGGTTGGGACAACGCCGAGGCCCAGACCCTGATGGAGCAGATCCTGGTCGACAACAACAACGACGTCGACGCCGTGTTCGCCGCCAACGACGGGCTGGCCAATTCGGTGATCAACGCGCTCGAGGGCGCGGGTGTGGGACCGGTCCCCCTGAGCGGGCAGGACGCAACGCAGGCCGGCATCCAGAACGTGCTGCTCGGCAAGCAGACGGTGAGCGTCTACAAGCCGATCCAGGACGAGGCCGGGGTCGCGGCCGCGATCGCGCTGGCACTCCGATCCGGTGAAGACCTGCAGGAAGCCGCCGAGTCCTACGAGTCGGAGCTCCCGTCGGGTGGCTCGTCGGTGACGCTCACCGGCATCGAGGCCGAGTCCGGCGAGCCCACCGACGAGACCGAGGGCGAGGGGATCGTGCCCTACGTCGCCCTGGTGCCGATCGGTGTCACAGTCGACAACGTGGCCGACACGGTGATCGCCGACGGCTTCCGTACCGTGGAAGAGCTCTGCACGGGCGACGTCGCCAGCACCGAGTTCTGCCAGCAGAGCTCGTGACGGCACCGCTCCTCGCATGCGAGGGCGTCTCGAAGGCGTTCGGCGCGGTACAGGCCCTGTACCGCGTCGACTTCGAGGTGCGCCGTGGCGAGGTGATGGCGCTCGTCGGCGACAACGGGGCCGGCAAGTCCACCCTCGTCAAGGGTGTCGCGGGGATCTACCCGTTCGACGAAGGGCGGCTGCGGTTCGAGGGTGAGCCGGTGGACATCCACGGCCCGAGGGACGCCTCCCGCCTTGGCATCGAGGTCGTCTACCAGGACCTGGCGCTGGCCGACAACCTCGACGTCACGGCCAACATGTTCCTCGGCCGGGAGCGGACACGCAGCGGGTTCGTGCTCGACGAGTCGAGCATGGAGCACGCCGCCCACGAGACGCTCGAGGGCCTGTCGGTGACCTCCCTCGGGTCGGTCCGCCAGACGGTGGCCGGCCTGTCGGGCGGGCAGCGGCAGGCCGTCGCCGTCGCCAAGTCGGTGATGTGGAACTCGAAGCTGCTCATACTGGACGAGCCGACGGCGGCGCTGGGCGTGGCCCAGACCCGTCAGGTGCTCGACCTCGTGCACCGCCTGGCGGATCGCGACCTGGGGGTGGTCGTCATCTCGCACAACCTTCACGACGTGTTCGAGGTCGCCGACCGGATCACGGTGCTGCGCCTCGGCCAGCGCGTGGCGGTGCTCGACCGGGCGGGGACGACACAGCAGGAGGTCGTGCACGCCATCACGGCCGGCACGATCGACCACGTGCCCGGCATGGCCGACCTGGGAGCGAGTGAGCCATGACGATCGACCCCGGCACCGAGTCCAACGTCGACACCGATCGGACCGCCGAACCGGTGGTGACCCCCGAGGAACCGCTGCCCGCCGCAATTGAGCCCGCGCTCGAGGCGCCGGCCGAGACGCTCGGCGGGTACGTGCGCCGCTGGTGGCAGGGCGTGCGCGCCGGCGAGCTGGGCTCGCTGCCGATCATCGTGGGGCTGGTGGTCATCGCCCTCGTGTTCGGCACGCTCGACGACACGTTCTTCACCGAGCGCAACTTCACCAACCTCCTGCTGCAGATGGCGCCGTACGCCACGATCGCCATCGGCGTGGTGTTCGTGCTGCTGATCGGCGAGATCGACCTGTCGGTCGCCTTCGTGAGCGCGGTGGGCGGTGTCACGATGACACTGCTACTGCGGCCGGACGCCTCCGACTGGCCCTGGTGGGCGGCCATCGTGGTCGGGCTGGTGGTGACCACCGTCATCGGCCTGCTGCAGGCGCTGGTGATCACCAAGGCGGGCGTGCCCTCCTTCGTGGTCACGCTTGCCGGGCTGCTCATCTGGTCGGGCGTCGTGCTGATCCTCACTACCGAGTACTCGACGTCGGGCACCGTTCGCATCCAGGACGACACCGTGATCGGCATCGCCAACAACTTCCTCAGCGACGGCTGGGGATGGGTGGTGGGCGGTGCCGGGGTGGCCGGCTACGCGCTGTCACAGCTGCAGACGGCGCGGTCGCGCCTGGCCCGCGGCCTCGACGCCAAGCCGGGCGTGGTCATCGCCCTCCAGGTCACCGGGCTGGCCGTCGTGACATTCTTCGCGGTCCTGTACGCCAACCGCGACCGGGGCGTCCCCCAGGTGACCCTGCTCGTGTTGCTGCTGTTCGTGTTCTGGTCGTTCGTGGCGTCGCGGACGCGGTTCGGCCGACACGTCTACGCCGTGGGTGGCAGTGCCGAGGCAGCCCGCCGGGCCGGCATCAATGTCGACCGCGTCCGGATCATGGTGTTCATGATCGCCGGCTTCATGGCGGGCCTGGGCGGGATCATCTTCGCCTCCCGCCTGCGCTCGGTGGCCACCAACACGGGCGGCGGGAACCTGCTGCTGAACGTGATCGCCGCCGCGGTCATCGGCGGCACCAGCCTGTTCGGCGGGCGCGGTCGCGTCGTGTCGGCCCTGCTGGGCGCGCTGGTGATCATCTCGATCGAGAACGGCATGGGCCTGCTCAACCTGGCCACCGGCACGAGGTTCGTGATCACCGGCCTGGTCCTGCTCGCCGCGGTGCTGGTCGACGCGCTGTCGAAGCGCCGCCGGGCAGCCCGCGGGGTGGTGTGAGGTCCTACCGCCGCACGGGTGCAGCGATCGTCGCGGTCCTCGTCGTAGCCGCCTGCTCGTCCGAGGCCGACCGGGCCGACGATGGCCGTGCCGCGAGCGGGTCCCGGCCCTTGGCAGCCACCACCGCGGACGCGCGCCCCGGTCCCTCGCGGATCGTTCTGGCCGACGTGGCCGGCCACGTGGGGCTCGACTTTCGCCACGGCGCGTTCCGGTGGGACGTGAGCGCCGACCCGGCGGCGATGCAAGGGGCCGGGGTCTGCTGGCTCGACTACGACGGCGACGGGTGGCTCGACCTGTTCGCGGTCAACTCCTACGCCGAGGACGAGGGCGACCGCTGGGAGGGTGCGGGTGGGCTGCCCCGCAGCGCGCTGTTCCACAACGTGGGGGGTGAGTTCGTCGACGTCAGCGACGGCTCGGGTGCCGACCTCGCCGCCCGCGGCAACGGCTGCGTGGCGGCCGACTTCGACCTCGACGGCCACACCGACCTGTACGTCACCGGCGCCGAGCGCGCCCACCTCCTGTGGAACGAGGGCGACGGCACCTTCACCGAGGGCGCCGACGATGCCGGCGCCCCGGCCGTCGGCTGGTACGCCGGGGCCGCGGTGGGCGACGTCGACGGCGACGGCTGGCCCGACCTGTTCCTCGCCGGCTACGCCAACCTCGGCAGCCCGGTGGAGGGGGCCACGCAGGGCTTCCCCAACACGTACACGGGGGTGCGCGACCTGCTCTACCTC
>DASQUY010000356.1:0-5800 GCA_035641055.1 Acidimicrobiales bacterium
ACCGCCGCGGGGATGACCTCCAGGGCGCGGTCGATGTCGGCGTCCGTCGAGGTCCAGCCGAGGGACAGGCGCAGCGCCCCCGCCCCGAGCTCGGGCCCGATGCCCATGGCCGCCAACACGTGGGACGCGGCGTGGGCGCCGCTGGCGCAGGCCGAGGCGGCGGACGCGCACACGCCCGCCTCGTCGAGCAGGAACAGCAGGGCCTCGCTCTCGATGTCGGGCAGGCAGACGTGCAGGGTGCCCGGCAGGCGGCGCGCCCGGTCGGCCGGCGTGTCGACGCCGGTCTCGACGGCGCCGGGGATGGCGGCCTGCAGGCCATCGGCCAGGCGATCGCGCAGTCGACGCACCCGCTCGACGCGGGCCGCCCCGTCGGCCGCGGCCGCCCGGAGCGCTGCCGCCATGCCGACGATGCCGGCCACGTTGTGCGTGCCGCTCCGCAGCTCGCGCTCCTGCCCGCCGCCGAGCGTGACCGGCGCCAACGGCGTGCCCCGCCGCACGACCAGGGCGCCGACCCCCTGCGGCCCGCCCAGCTTGTGGGCGCTGACGGCCACGGTGTCGGCACCGGCGACGGTGTCGCGCAGGTCGAGCCAGGCGGCGGCCTGGACGGCATCGCTGTGGACGGTGGCCTGCGGGGCGCGCCGTCGCACCAGCGCGGCCGCCTCGGCCACCGGCTGGACGGCGCCGACCTCGTTGTTCGCCGCCATCACCGCCACCAGCGTCACGTCGGGGGTGAGGGCGTCGGCGAGGGCGTCGAGGTCGAGGATGCCCCTGGCGTCGACGCCGACGGTCCGGCCTCCCAGGGCGTGCACCGGGTTGCGCACGGCGTCGTGCTCGACGGCGGTGCCCAGCACCGGCCCCGGCCGGGCGGCGTGGACGCCCCGCACCGCCAGGTTGTCGGCCTCGGTCCCTCCGCCGGTGAAGACGACCTCGCCGGGCCGGCAGCCCACCACGTCGGCGACGGCGTCGCGCGCCTCGTCGATCGCCTGGCGGGCGGCCCGCGCCACCCGGTGGTCGCCCGACGGGTTGCCGAACCGCTCCCCCAACCACGGCAGCATCGCCGCGCGCGCCTCCGGGCGCAACGGCGTGGTGGCGGCGTGGTCGAGGTAGGTGATCGGCCCGGTCACCGGCCCAGTCTCGCAGGCGAAGCTTGGCGTCCCTCACCCCGTGCTTGGTCGTAGCTATGCGGCATCTGACCGCACAGTTACGACCAGTTCGCTCGTCCCTACGTGAGCCGTCGATACGGCACCGTGACCAACGTCACGATATGAAACGTTGGCGTTTCGCTGCGAAACGCTTACGTTCGGCTACTGCCGCCGCTGTCCCTGCCCCCTCGGTCAGATCTCGGAGGAGCCATGTCGGATCTCGCGCCCGATGTCGCGCACGATATCCCCCTTCACAGCCGGCCCGACGTCTACCAGCGGCGATGGTTCCTCCTCGGGGTCCTGTGCCTCTCGCTGGTGATGGTCGTGATGGCCGTGTCGTCGCTGAACGTCGCCCTGCCCACCATCCAGCGGGAGCTCGACACCAGCGCCACGGCGCTGCAGTGGATCATCGACTCCTACGCCCTCGTGTTCGCCGGCCTCCTGCTCACCGCCGGCGCGCTGGGCGACCGCTTCGGCCGCAAGGGCGCACTGCTCACCGGGCTCGGCGTGTTCGCCGCCGGGGCGCTCCTCAGCGGCCTGGCCACCTCGGCCGGCGTCGTCATCGCGGGTCGGGCCGTGCAGGGCGCGGGTGCCGCCCTCGTCATGCCGGCGACGCTGTCGCTCATCACCGCCATCTTTCCGCCCGAGGAGCGCACGCGCGCCATCGCCGTCTGGGTCGGCTTCGCCGGCGCCGGGGGCGCCATCGGGCCGGTCGTGTCCGGGGCGCTGCTCGAGCACTTCTGGTGGGGCTCGGCCTTCCTGATCAACCTGCCGGTCATCGCCGGCACCGCGGCGGCCATCGCCGCCTACAGCCCGCGGTCCCGCGACGACGACGTGACACCCCTCGACCCGCGGGGCGCGGCGCTGTCGCTGGTCGGCCTCGCCACCCTACTGTTCGGGATCATCGAGGGCGCCGAGCGCGGCTGGACGGACACGCTCGTGCTGACGTCGTTCGCCGCCGCCGCCGTCTTCCTCACCTGGTTCGTGCGGTGGGAGCTGCGAGCCCCGCACCCGATGCTGCCAATGCGCTACTTCGCCGACCGCCGCTTCTCGGTCGGCAGCGCCGTGATCACGACGTCGTTCTTCATGATGTTCGGCTGGTTCTTCCTGTTCTCCCTCTACCTGCAGTTCGCCCGGGGATACTCCCCGCTCGACGCCGGCCTGGCGACGCTGCCCTTCGCCCCGGTCCTCATCGTCATGTCGCCACGCGGCGAGAGGCTGGCACGACGGATCGGCAGCGGGCAGACCATCGCCCTCGGCTTCCTGCTCGTGGCCGCCGGCATGACCGTCATGACCCTCGTCGGTGTGACCACGCCGTACCTGCTGCTCGTCGCCGGCATGGTGCTGCTGGCCGCCGGCATGGCGATCATGATGGCGCCCGGCACCGGGAGCATCATGAGCGCCGTGCCCCTGGCCAAGGCCGGTGTCGGCTCCGCCGTCAACGACACCACCCGCGAGCTGGGCGGCGCCCTGGGCATCGCCGTGTTCGGCACGATCGTCAACTCCGCCTACCGGGCCAACATCAACCTCGGCGGCCTGGACCTGCCGGACTCCGTCGCCGGCCAAGCCGAGGAGTCGGTGGGTGCCGCCGCCGGCGTGGCCGGCCAGCTCGGCGGCGCCGGCTCCCTCCTGGTCGACCGGGCGGCCCACGCCTACACGGATGCCTTCAACCTCGCCGCCACCGTCGCCGTCGTGGTGGCCATCGCTGCCGCCGGCGCCGTGCTCCGCACCTTCTCGCGGGCCAAGGAGGAGCGGGCGGCCGCCGAGGCCGAGGGCCAGGTCATCGACGCCGAGGCCGCTCCCGCCGAGCTCGCGGTCGAGCCGGTTGCGGCAGAATGAGGAGGTGACCGACGCCACCGTGCCGTGCCAGGTCGACCCCCGGATCGAGCGCACGCGCCGGGTGGTGCTGGACACCACGATCCAGCTCATCGCCGAGTGCGGGTACGGCGCAGTCACCATCGAGGCGGTAGCGGCGCGGTCCGGCGTGGCCAAGAGCACGATCTACCGGCACTGGCCGAACCGCCTCGAGCTGATCAACGACGCCTTCGCGGAGCTCAAGCCCGCCCTCACCGTCCCCCCAGACGGCGACATCCGCCAGCGGGTCGTTGCCCTTCTCGAGCAGGTGGCCCGCAACGCCACGGCGTCGCCGCAGTCGGCCTGCCTGACGGCGCTCATCGACGCCGCCGAGCACGACCCCGAAGCCCACGAGCTGCGGCGCCGCCTCTCCCGGGCGGGCCGCCAGACGCTCGTCGACCTGCTCGACGAGGGCCGCCGGTCGGGCGAGCTGCCCACCGAGCTCGACCCCGAGCTGGTCTCCGAGGCGCTCGCGGGACCCATCTTCCTGCGCCGGCTGATGATGGACGAGGCGCTGGATCCGGCCGACATCCGTCGGCTGGTCGACCAGGTCCTCGGCCCACGGGCGTGATCGAAGGCTACGGGCCGAGCACCTACGGCGACCGCTTCGCCGACGTCTACGACGACTGGTACGGCCACGCCTCCGACACCGCCGCCACGGTCGAGCGGGTAGCGGCCCTGGCGACAGCGGTCGCGGGACGCGGACCCGTGCTCGAGCTGGGCGGCGGCAGCGGGCGGCTCGTCCTGCCGCTGGCCGAGCGGGGGCTCGACACCTGGACGATCGACGCTTCGCTCGCGATGGTTCGCCGCCTGCGGGCCAAGGCCGGTGGCCCGGGCGTCCACACGGTGGTCGCCGACATGGCGGCGCTGCCGCTGGCGGGCGGGCCGCGGTTCGCCGTGGTGCTGTGCGCCTTCAACACGTTGTTCAACCTCACCACGGCCGAAGACCAGCGCCGCTGCGTGCGGGAGGCCGCCGAGCGCCTCGTGCCGGGGGGCGGGCGGTTCGTGGTCGAGGCGTTCGTGCCGCCGACCGCCGACAGGGACGGCCTCGGACTCGACGACCGGTCGGACGCGGTGAGCGCGGTCGAGCCCCGGCACATCGGCCTCGACGAGGTCGTGCTGACCGTCAGCCGCCTCGACCCCGCCACGCACCTGATCACCGGCCAGCACCTGCAGATCACCGAAGGGGGCATCCGCCTGCGCCCGTGGGTGCTGCGCTACCTCGCCCCCGGCGAGCTCGACGCGCTGGCCGAGGAGGCGGGTCTCCGCCTCGTCGAGCGGCACGGCGGCTGGCGGGGCGAGGCCTTCACGGCCGACTCGTCCGTCCACGTGTCGACGTACGCGCCCGTGCACTGATCTACCCCTCGGGTAGCGGTACGTTGGGGGCAGTGCCCGCCGCACCGCACACGACGACAGCACCTCTCTCCCCCATCTCTCTCCGGCGTTGGCCATGAGCCAGCTCCGCCTGAACCCGCTCACCGGGCGCTGGGTCGTCATCGCCGTTGGTCGGGCCGACCGCCCCGGTGACCTGATCTCGCGTCGGCTCCCGGTGGAGACCGACGCCGACCGACCCTGCCCGTTCTGCCCCGGCCACGAGGAGGAAATGCCGCCGGCGCTCGAGACCTATGGCAAGAAGGGCCACTGGGTCGTGCGGGTCGTCCCCAACCGCTACCCGGCCTTCGACGGCAACGATCCCCTGCGGGTGCACAACCTGGGGCCGGTGTTCATCGAGGCCGCCGGCAGCGGCATACACGAGGTGCTGGTGTTCACTCCCGAGCACCCCGCCAGCTGGGCCGACCTCGACGACCCCCAGGCCGCGGTGTCGATGGCCGCCATCCGCGACCGCATGGAGGACCACGGGCGACGGGCGGCGATCCGCTACACGCAGGCGATCGTCAACCACGGGCGCGAGGCCGGGGCGAGCCTCGAGCACCCGCACGGGCAGCTCCTGGGCATCCCCTTCGTGCCGGGGGAGATCGCCGAGGAGGAGGCGGGCTTCCGCCGCTTCGAGGGCTCGTGCCTGCTGTGCACGACGGTCGAGGCCGAGGAGGCGGTCGGCCACCGGGTCGTCTTCGCGGACGAGCGGGTGCTGGTCGTGTGCCCCTACTGGTCGGGGACGCCGTACGAGATGCTCGTGCTGCCGCGGCAGCACGACATCCACGTCACCGACGCCGCACCGGCCGACGTCGCCGCTGTCGGCCGGGCCTTGCGCACCGCACTGGCCCGCCTGCGGGGATCGGTCGGCGACGTCGCCTACAACGTCGTGTTCCACACGGCGCCGCACCGCCACGCCGGGCCGTTCCACTGGCACGTCCACGTCCTGCCCCGGGTGACGAGCGCCGCCGGGTTCGAGCAGGGCACCGGCGTGATGATCGACATCGTCTCCCCCGAGCTCGCCACCCAGCACCTGCGCGTCGTCGGGTAGCAAGTACCCGAACTTGCGGTGGATAAGGACGCTATGACGTCCCTAACCACCGCAAGTTCGATCTCTTTGGGATAGGCCGACGGCCAGGTCGTAGGCCCGGCGGCGGGGGACGTCGAGCCGGTCGGCCACTGCACGGGCGGCGTCCCGGGTGGAGGCCCCGCCGTCGAGCTCGGTCCGCAGGGCGTCGCGCACGGCGTCGTCGGCGGGCGGTGGCGACTCGGGGGCGCCGTCGACGACCAGCACCAGCTCGCCCCGCGGCCGCGCCTCGGCCACCCACGCCGCCGCCTCCCCCAAGCGGCCCCGCCACACCTGCTCGTGCAGCTTCGTGAGCTCGCGCACGACCGCGACCCGGCGGTCCCGGCCGCAGGCCTCCGCCAGG
>DASQUY010000357.1:0-2528 GCA_035641055.1 Acidimicrobiales bacterium
GCGGCCCCAACGAGCCGCCGTTGCCCACCTATCCGGCCCTGCGCTTCGTGCAGGCGGGCGGGCTGACGGTCGTGCACGACGGCGTCGCCGAGTACGAGCTGGTCGACATCCGGGACGGGCGGGCGCGGGAGCTGGCGCTCACGCTGCTGCGCAGCACCGGGATGCTGTCGCAGGCACCGATGGCCACCCGGCCCCTGCCGGCGGGACCGATGATCCGGATGGAGGGTCCGCAGCTCCAGCAGAGGGTGACCCGGCGGTTCGCCGTGGCCGCCGGCGACGTGGACCCATATGCGCTGGCAGACGAGATCCTCGTGCCGCTGCGCGTGGTCGACGCGACCGAGGCGCCCGATGCCGACTTGGCCGCCACGGGCTCGGCGCTTGGGGTGACCGGCGGCGAGGTGTCGGCGGTCGTGCGGGAGGCCCGTGGGCTCCACGTGCGGGCCTTCAACCCCACCGACGAGCCCGCCACGGTCACGATCGAGGGCCGGCGCGGCTGGCTCGTCGACCTGCGTGGCAACCCGCAGGAGCCGTTCGAGGGCTCCTTCCCGCTGCGCCCGTGGGGCATCGCTACCGTCGCCTTGAGCGACATAGACTGAAAAGCCTGTAAAGGCATAGACACGGCAGGTGCGTCGAGTGTACGCTGGCGTTATGGCGATTGCCGTCCGCCACCTGCCGGACTACCTCCGGCGCCCCCTGACCTGGGACGACCTGCAGCAGCTCCCCGAGGACGACGGCCTCCGCTACGAGCTCGTCGACGGGGAGCTGCTGGTGACGTCCATGCCCTCACGCTTGCATCAGCGGGTTGTCTCGAACGTGGTCCTGCTGCTGGCTCCGGCCTGCCCGCCGGGCTACGAGGTGCTGCCGGGCGACGAGTGGTTCATCTCGCAGACGACCGTGCTCGTCCCCGACCTGGTCGTGGTGCCGCACATCGAGCACGAGCCCTCCCGTCTCGAGTCCACCCCGCTGCTCGGCGTCGAGGTCCTGTCACCGTCGACGCGGTCGCGGGACCTCGGGTTGAAGAAGCGGGCCTACGAGGACGCAGGCCTCGAGTGGTACTGGGTGATCGATCCCGACCAGCCGCGCCTCACCGTCCTCCGGTCGGTCGACGGCCGGTTCGTGGAGGAGGCGACCGAGCTTGGCGATGCCGCCTACACCGCCACCGCGCCGTTCCCGGTCACGGTGGTGCCCGCCGCCCTCGTCGCCCCGCCCGCCCGCTGACCGTCAGGTTCGGGCGCCCCGGGACGTCACCTCGTCAACCAGGCCGTAGGCCACCGCCTCCTCGGCGGTCAGCGTGCGGCCCCGCTCGACGTCGCGCGCGACCAGGGCCCGGGACTGGCCCGTGATGGCGGCGAGCCGGTCGACCAGCCCCTCCTGGAGCTGCGTGGCGCTCTCGACCTCACGATGAAGGCGGTCGGCGGGACCGGCCGCCTCCACGTCGGGGAAGCGCAGGCGGAAGGTCGCCGCCGGTCCGCAGCGCCGTCGGCCGGTGCCCGCGGCGACGACGAGCGCCGCCGTGCCCTCGGCCCGCCCGACGCAGGTGGTGTCGACCGGGCACCCGAGCAGCTCGATCGTGTCGAGGACACCCGGCACGGCGCTGAGGGGCCCTCCCCCGCTGTTCACCACCAGCGTGACCGGTTGGGCGTCGCCGCCTTCGTCGTCGAGCGTCAGGAGCTGGGCGGTCACCAGCGTGGCGGCATCGTGGTCGAGCCCGTCTCGCAGGAACACGACCCGCCGCTCGAGCAGCTCGGCGTAGACGCCGGACGCGAAGCTGTCCGGCCGGGCGGGCTCCCCCGGGAACGGCCCCGGGGGCACGGGTGGGTACACGGGCTGAGGTCCGGGCTGGGGCCGAGGGACGCCCGGCGGTGGTGGGACCTCGGGTCGTTCGGGTGGCCAACCAGGCGGCCATTCTGACGCCACAGATCCCACGGTATCCCGAACTTGCGGTGGTTACGGGGGGCATAGCCCCTCTACCCACCGCAAGTTCCGGGCGTTCAGGCCACGCTGGCCGGCTCCGGCACCGGGCCGAGCAGGGCCTCGCCTTGGGGCTCGGTGGTCGACCACCCCGGGTCGAGGCCCGGGGCCGTCAGGCGCACCTCCCGCACACCAGGGTGGGGCGCGACCTCCCACAGCAGGGCGACGCGGTCCCCGTGCCAGCGCACGGCGTACGACACCAGCCCCGCGGCGGTGGGGGCGTCGTGCACCTCCCACCCCTGGCCGTACCACCGGTCCGGCACGAGCGACGACAGCGCCACGCCGCCCTCCACCTCGCGCACCAGCAGGTCCCGGACGAACGACACCAGCTCGGCAGCGGCCCAGCCATGGTGCCCGTCGCCCATGCAACCGCCGGCGAGGCGGGGGTGGATCGCCTCCGGCCAGGTCCACGTGGGCGTGGCGGCGTCCAGCATCCAGGCCAGGCGGTCGAGGCACCGGCGGTCACCGGCCCGCAGCTCGACCGCGGCGAGCTGCAGCGTCAAGTAGGTCCCGAGCCCCGTGTGGCTGACGCCCTGGAAGAAGGCGCGGCCATCGGC
>DASQUY010000358.1:0-3984 GCA_035641055.1 Acidimicrobiales bacterium
GCCGCGGCGGCGGCGACGACCCGCTCGTCGAAGTCGTCAGCGAGGGCCGCGGTGACGATCGTGAACAGGGGCCGGAGCCGCTTGCCGCCGGCGCCCGCCATCCGGAGGCTCGCGGGGCCCAGCAGCGCGCCGTCGTGAGACAGCGTCGCCGTGATCTTCTCCTCGACGGCCGCCAAGCGGTCGGCGAGATCGTCGACGCCGAACAGTCCAGCGAGGCCGTCGACACCGAGGGACGGGGCACGGTCCATCGACCTCTCCCGGGTTGGGGGGATCACCCGATCTGAGCGAACGCTTTGAGCGTATGCTCAAGGTCCGCCGGCCACCAAATCAGTGCACGGTGACCCGGGCGCCGATGTCGGCGGCGCCGCTCGACCACAGCATGTCCATGGCCGTGTTCGTGACGCGGGCGCAGCCGTGCGACGCCGGGAACGCCGGGATGCTGCCGGAGCCGTGCACGGCGATGCCGCCGTTGAAGTACTTCGGCCGGTAGAGCGTGCCCAGCGGGGCCTCCCGCAGGCCGTCGATCTCCCGGCCGATGGTGAAGCTGCCGGGCGGCGTGGCCGCCACGGCGGCACCCCCCGTCGAGCTGATGTAGGCCTCGTTGTTGCCGGTGGACGTGTTGAGCGCCCACCGCACGTCGCCGCCCTCGACGACGAGCAGGATCTGGCGCTCGAGGTCGATCTCGAGCCCGTTGCCGCCGGCCCGGGACGTGGGCCGCTGGGCGGAGGCCAGCCGGCCCTGCGTGTCGGGTCCCGCCACGCCGTCGCGGCCGAGCCCCTCGGCCTTCTGGAACGCCATCACCGCCTGACGGGTGAGCTGGCCGTAGCTGCCGTCGGGCGAGCCCAGCCAGTAGCCGAGGTCGGTCAGGCGCTGCTGCAGCGCCTGGACGGCGTCGCCGCTCTCGCCCAGCTCGAGGACGCCGTCGGCTGCCGGGTCGGGCGGGACGGTCGTCGTCGTGGTCGGCGGGGCGGTGGTCGTCGTGGTCGACGGAGCGGTCGTCGTGGTGGGTGCTGCTGTCGTGGTGGTGGCCGGTGCCTCGGTGGTCGGCGGCGCCACGGTGGTCGTCGGATCGCCGCTGAGGGGCTCGCCCGCCGCCTCGGTCCCGTCACCCTGACCGGCACACGCCGCCCCGGCCCCGAGCGCGACGGCGGCCAGCAGCGCGGCCCCGACCGAGGTCGGGCGACGACGGCGCGTGCGGCGCGGGAGGGGGAGGCCTGACGGAGCGGTCGCGGTGTGGGACATGGGCCTGTGTTCCGGGAGCCGACGGGTCATCCTTCGAGGGACGATCCGGCGGCGGGACGTTAACGCCAGAGTCAGACCTTCTCCAGGGGCGCCCACGACAGCAGCAGCGTCTTCTCGCCGACGTCGCGGAACCGGACCCGTGCCTCGGTCTTGTCCCCGCTGCCGCTCATGTCGATGATCACCCCCTCGCCGAAGGAGTGGTGGCGGACGTCGTCGCCGATCTTGAGGCCGAGGTTCTCGGCCCCGCTCCGCGACGGGCGGGCCCGCGGCTGGAGGGCGCGCTCGACGATACGGTCGCGGCCGGCGCCGATCCGCCGCCCCCAGTCGCGGTCGCCCGGTGTCGCCCGCAGGCTGCGGCCGCGGGTGGCGCGGCGGTGGCCCTCGACGTCCTGGACGAGCTCGGTGGGGATCTCGTCGAGGAACCGGCTCGGTGGGTTGTACTGGGTGCCACCGAACAGCGTGCGGCTCCAGGCGTGGGTGACGTACAGCCGCTGGCGGGCCCGGGTGATGGCGACGTAGCAGAGCCGGCGCTCCTCTTCGAGCTCGGCCGGCTCGCCCAGGGCGCGCAGGTGGGGGAACACGCCGTCCTCGAGCCCGATGACGAACACGACCGGGAACTCGAGGCCCTTGGCCGAGTGCAGGGTCATGAGGACCACCGACGAGCGGTCGTCGTCCTCCAGCTCGTCGACGTCGGCCACCAGGCTGATCGACTCGAGGAACTCGTCGATCGAGTCGGCCTCGCCGGCTGAGCCCACCAGCTCGGCCAGGTTCTCGAGCCGGCCCTCCGCTTCGATGCTGTGCTCGGCCTCGAGGGCGTCGAGGTAGCCCGAGCGCTCCAGCAGCGCCTCCAGCAGCGGCCCGGGGCCGCCCGCCGCCAGGTCGCTCGCGTCGTCCAGCAGGGCGAGGAACGCCTCGATGCCCCGCAGCGCCTTGCCGGACACGCCGGCGTCGTCGGCCCGGCGCAGGGCGTCGAGGAACGGGAGTCCGTGGGCCGTGGCCCAGGCGTCGAGCTTGCCGACGGAGGTGTCGCCCACCCCCCGCTTGGGTTCGTTGAGGATCCGCTTGATGGACACCTCGTCGGTGGGGTTGACCACCGCCCGCAGGTAGGCGACGGCGTCCTTGACCTCCTTGCGGTCGTAGAACCGGGTGCCGCCCAGGACACGGTAGGGGACGCCGACCCGCGTAAGCTGCTCCTCCAGCACCCGGCTCTGGGCGTTGGTGCGGTAGAAGACGGCGATGTCGCCCCAGTGCAACCGCCCGCCGTCGGCCCCGCCCGCCACCTCGATCTCGCCGGCGTCGTGCAGCCGGGTGATCTCGCGGGTGATCCACTGGGCCTCGTCCACCTCGTCGTCGGCGTGGTAACGCACGATGGGGTCGCCCGCGCCCTGGTCGGTCCACAGCTCCTTGGGTTTGCGGCTCACGTTGTGGGCGATGACGGCGTTGGCGGCGTCGAGGATCGTCTGCGTCGACCGATAGTTCTGCTCGAGCAGCACCACCGTGGTGTCGGGGAAGGCGTCCTCGAACTCCACGATGTTGCGCATGTCGGCGCCCCGAAAGCGGTAAATGCTTTGATCCTGGTCTCCCACCACGGCCACGTTGCGGTGGTCGGCGGCGAGCAGGAGCACCAGCTCGTTCTGGACCCGGTTGGTGTCCTGGTACTCGTCGACGAGGATGTGCCGGAAGCGCTGCTGGTAGTGGCTCAGCGTCGTCGGGTGCTCGCGCAGAAGGCGCAGGGTGTTGGTGAGCAGGTCGTCGAAGTCCATCGAGCCGGCCCGCTGGAGGCGGCTCTGGTACTCGGCGAACACGTCGGCGATCTTGCGCTCGAACAGGTTGCCGGCCCGCTGGGCGTAGGCGTCGGGGCCGACGCCGTCGTTCTTGGCGGCGCTGATGGCGGCGTGGACGCTGCGGGGCGGGAAGCGCTTGGTGTCGAGCCCGAGGTCTCGGATCACGTAACCGGTGAGCCGGACGGCGTCGGCCTCGTCGTAGATCGTGAACTGGCGGGGGTAGCCGATCAGGTCGGCGTCGCGGCGCAGGATGCGTACGCAGGCCGAGTGGAACGTGGACACCCACATCTTCTCGGCCACGGGACCGACGAGCGCCGCCACCCGCGACCGCATCTCGTCGGCCGCCTTGTTCGTGAACGTGATGGCCAGGATCTCGAACGGGCTCGCCCCCTGGTCGCGGATCAGGTGGGCGATGCGGTGGGTGAGGACTCGGGTCTTGCCGGAGCCGGCGCCCGCCACCACGAGCAACGGCCCCTCGGGATGGGCGACCGCGTCGGCCTGCACCGGGTTGAGCCCACGCAGAGCCTCGTCGTCGGCGGCGGGGGAGCCGGAGGGCGCGGGCGAACTCGAGGGTGCGGGGGAGTCGGGAGGGGCCATAGGCGCGGCCCATCGTAGGGGCGGGGTGTGTCAGGGACGGGTCTTGTGGTGAGCGCCGAGGCAATAGCGAACGCGGCCAGCAGCCCGAGGCAATGACGCACGGAAACCGTTCGCTACTGCCTCGGGCTGTTCCGACCGTGAGCTATTGCCTCATCTCGGGGCACCCGCCGATGACGTGCGATGCTGGCGGGATGACTGAGCGGGTCCCGTACGACGAGTTCTCGATGTTCCACGAGAACGCCGAGGAGTTCGGCATCCCCTACGACGGGCCGCCGGCCGTGCGCCGGGAGTCCGTCGAGGTGGGACCCGGTCGGCGGCTGAGCGCCCTGGTGTGGGGCGAGGCGGAGCCGGAGCTCGTCCT
>DASQUY010000359.1:0-5915 GCA_035641055.1 Acidimicrobiales bacterium
GCGGCCGTCCTCGCGGCCCTCCCACAGCGGCGAGGGATAGCGCTCGCCCCAGGCGAGCACGGCCGCGGGCAGGAAGCGCCGCTGCGCCGCCTCCACCAGGTCGGGGCGTTCGCCGGCCACCACGACCTCGTCGAGGCCGCCGGCGGCGAGGTCGACGGCCACCAGGAGGTAGCCGAACGCCGTCGGGTGCTGCGCGGCGAGGCCGCCGGCCAGGCGGAGGATCTCCTCGGCGCGCTCGCGATAGCGCCCCTCGCCGGTGAGCGCCGCCAGCCGCAGCAGGCCGACCGCCGCCAAGCTGTTGGCGCTGGGGGTGGCGTTGTCCATCAGGTCCTTGTTGCGGGTGACCAGCCGCTCGGCGTCGGTTCCGGTCGTGAACACGCCGCCCCTGGTGTCGTCCCAGAACAGGTCCACGAGGGCGTCGGCGGTGCCGCGCGCCGCCTCGATCCAGCGGGCCCGGCCCGTGGCCTCGGCCAGCCGCACGAAGGCGTCGACGAGCGCCGCGTGGTCGGCGGCATAGGCCAGGTGGCGGGCGCCACCGTCCGCCTGCCAGGAGCGCAGCCAGCGCCCGTCGGCGCGCCGCAGGGAGCGCAGCAGGAACTCGCCGGTGCGCGCGGCGGCGTCGAGCCAGTCGCGGCGTCCCGTGGCGGCCGCCGCCTCGGCCAGCGCCGACAGCATGAGGCCGTTCCACTCGGCGAGCACCTTGTCGTCGAGCCCGGGCCGCACCCGGTGCTCGCGGGCGGCGAACAGCCGCGCCCGGGCCTCCTCGATCCCGGGCGGGCGGGCCAGGTCGCCCAGCGCGTGCATCCGGTGGAGGATCGAGCTGCCCTCGAAGTTGCCGCCCGGCGTCACGCCGTAGAACGCCATCGCCTCCTCGGCCAGCCCGCGGTCGCCGTCGAGGGCGGCGACGATCTCGTCCGGCGTCCAGAGGTAGAAGCGGCCCTCCTCGCCCTCGCTGTCGGCGTCCTCGGCGGAGTAGAACGCTCCCTCAGGGTGACGCAGGTCGCGCAGCACGTAGCCCACCGTCTCGTCGAGCACCTGGCGGTAGCGGTCGTGGCCGGTGGCCTGCCAGGCGTGGAGGTAGGCCCGGACGAGCAGGGCCTGGTCGTAGAGCATCTTCTCGAAGTGCGGCACCAGCCACACCGCGTCGACCGAGTAACGGGCGAAGCCTCCGCCCACGTGGTCGTAGATCCCGCCGGCGGCCATGGCGTCGAGCGACGTCTCCACCATGGCCCGGATGTCCGGCGACGCCTCCGGCGCCCCGGCCGACGGGCGGGCGAGCTGGCGCAGCAGCAGGTCGAGGCTCATGGCCTGCGGGAACTTGGGCGGGCCGCCGAAGCCGCCGCGGGTGTCGTCGTGCTGCTGCCGGAGCGTCGTGACGGCGGACGCCAGCGCGTCGGCGCCAGGTGGGGTGTCCGCCGGATCGACCAGCGCCGTACGACCGAGGGCGCCGGTGAGCTGGCCGGCCTGGGTGTCGATGTCCTGGCGCCGGGTGCGCCACAGCTCGCCAATGCGCTGGCACAGGTCGGGGAAGGCGATCATGCGGCCGTGCGGCGTCCGGGGGAAGTAGGTCCCGGCGAAGAAGGGCCGCCCGTCCGGGGTCAGGAACACCGTCATCGGCCAGCCGCCCTGACCCGTCAGGGCCTGGACCGCCTCCATGTAGATCTCGTCGACGTCGGGGCGCTCCTCGCGGTCGACCTTGACGTTGACGAACAGGTCGTTCATCAGCCCCGCGACCTCCGCGTCCTCGAACGACTCGTGCGCCATCACGTGGCACCAGTGGCACGACGAGTAGCCGACGGAGAGGAGGATCGGCTTGTCGAGCAGCTTGGCGGCCGCGAAGGCCTCGTCGCCCCAGGCGTACCAGTGGACGGGGTTGTCGGCGTGCTGGCGCAGGTAGGGGCTCGTCTCGGCGGCCAGGCGGTTCACGTGCCCCACCGTAGGGGCAGGCGGCCCGCTTACCTCGGAGGTAGTGGGAATCGGAGGGCGGCGGCGGGAGGATGAGCGCATGACCCCCGACGAGGCCACCGCCTTCCTCCGGTCCGCCATGCCCCTGTGCGACACCCTCGACATCCGGGCGGCGGTCGCCCGGCCCGACGAGGTGCGCCTGGAGCTCGACTGGGCGCCGGGCCTGTGCACTAGCGACGACGTGCTCCACGGCGGGGTGATCATGACGCTGGCCGATTCCGCGGGCGGGGCGTGCACCTACTTCAACCTGCCCGACGGCGCCGCGGGGACCACCACCATCGAGTCGAAGACCAACTTCCTCGGCGCCGTCCGGGCGGGGGCGGCGGTCGCCACCGCCCGGCCACTGCACCTCGGCGGGACGACCATCGTCGTCGAGACCCTCGTCACCGACGCCGACGATCACCCGGTCGCCAAGGTGACGCAGACCCAGCTCGTTCTGCGACGAAGGGCGTAGCTAGCGTGCGGCTATGGAGCTCAGCCTGAAGGGGAAGGTGGCGCTGATCACCGGCGCCAGCCGGGGCATCGGGAAGGCGATCGCGTCGGCGTACGAGGAGGCGGGGGCGGCGGTGATGCTGTCGTCCCGCAAGCAGGACGCCCTGGAGGCGGCCGCCGCCGAGATGGACGGTGAGACCGCGGTGTTCGCCGCGCACGCCGGCGAGCCGGACCAGGTCGCGGCCTGCGTCGCCGCCACCGTGGAGAGGTTCGGGGCGGTGGACATCCTGGTCAACAACGCTGCCACCAACCCCTACTTCGGGCGGCCCATCGAGATCGACCTCGCCCGCTTCGACAAGATCTGGCAGGTCAACTACCGGGGCCCGTTCGTGTGGGTCCAGGAGGCCTGGAAGGCGTCGATGGCCGAGCGGGGCGGCTCGGTCATCAACATCGCCTCGGTCGGGGGGCTGTCGGTCGAGCCGGCCATCGGCCACTACAACGTGACCAAGGCGGCCCTCATGCACCTCACCCGCACCCTGGCCCAGGACCTCGCGCCGGGCGTGCGGGTGAACGCCATCGCCCCCGGCCTGGTCAAGACCGACTTCGCCCGGGCTCTGTGGGAGCCCGCCGAGGACGCGGTCGCCGCCCGGATGCCGCTGCGGCGGCTCGGCCAGCCGAACGACATCGCCGGCGCGGCGCTGTTCCTGGCCAGCGACCTGGCGTCGTGGATGACCGGCCAGACCGTCGTGGTCGACGGCGGGTCCCTGGTGGCCAGCGGTTTCAGATGAGGCGGGACCGGGCGACCTTGCCCGAGGCGGTGCGGGGCAGTGCCCGGACCACGTCCAGCTCCCGGGGGGCGGCGTAGGCCGGCAGCTCGCCCTTGGCGTGGGCGCGCAGGGCGTCAAGGGTCGGGGGTTCGGCCGGATCCGCCGGTACCACGAGGGCGACCACCCGCCGGCCCCACTCGGGGTCGGGGCGGCCGACCACCGCCACCTCCCGGACCCCGGGATGGTCGGCCAGCGCCCGCTCGACGGCGGTCGGCCACACGTTCTCGCCGCCGGTGACAATCACGTCAGCTAGGCGGCCGAAGACCCGCAGCCGGCGGGCGGCCGGGTCCCAGGCGCCGGCGTCGCCGGTGGGGAACCAGCCCTCGGCGGCGGTGGGGTCGGTGCCGTCGCGGTAGGCCCGGAGCAGCATCGGGCACCGGAGCTGGATCTCGCCGCCCTCCACCCGAACCTCGACGCCGTCGAGGGGTTCCCCGTCGTAGACGACCCCGCTGCCGGTCTCGGTCATGCCGTAGGTGGCGACGGCGTGGGGCGGCAGGCGGGGCGGCATGGCCGAGCCCCCCAGCACCACCGCCCGGAACGCCCCCACGGTCGCCGGGTCGAGCCGCCACAGCATCGTCGGCACGAGGGACACCAGCGTGCACGGGCGACTCGGCGCGGTCGCTGCCGCCCGGACGTCCTCGGCGTCGAACCCGTCCTGCAGCGACAGCGGCGTGCCCGTCAGCAGCGCCCGCGTGACCACCGAGAGGCCTCCCACATGGGCGAGCGGCAGGCAGGCGAGCCAGCGATCGGTCGCCGGGTCGACGCCCAGTCGCTCGCTGGTCGCCCGGGCCGAGGCGGCCACGGCGTCATGGGTCAGCACGGCCGCCTTCGGGTCCCCGGACGTGCCGCTGGTGGCGACGACGAGGGCGTCCACCTCCTCGACCGGCTCGTCGCGGCGGGCGGCGGCCAGCACGCGCCGGCGGGCGGGCGGCGGCAGCCGGGGATCGAGCGGCAGCACGGCGTCGCCGTCATCCCACGCTCGGCGGAGGCCGTCGACGAAGGCGTCGGTGCCCCGTGCCTCGAGGACGACCAGCCTGCGCATCGGTGGGCAGGATATGGGCCCCGGCACAACGAGCGATCTACGGTCGGGCCCATCATGATGCGATCGGTCGCCGACGGGGCGCAGTCGCTGTCGCCCTGGGTGGCGGGGGCGCGGCCCCGCACGCTGCCGGCGGCGGTGGTGCCCGTGCTCGTCGGCACGGCCGCCGCCGCCGGGCGGACAGACATCGTCGCCTGGCGGGCGCTGGCGGCCGGCGTGGTGGCGCTGGCCCTGCAGGTGGGGACCAACTACGCCAACGACTACAGCGACGGCGTGCGCGGCACCGACCACGGCGAGCGCCGGGTCGGACCGGTGCGGCTGGTGGGCTCGGGCCTCAAGCCGCCGGGGGCCGTGAAGCGGGCGGCGCTGGCGTCGTTCGCGGTCGCGGGGCTTGCCGGCCTGGCCCTGGCGGCCGCCGTGGGCTGGGAACTGCTGGTGGTCGGGGCACTGGCCCTCGCCGCCGGGTGGTTCTACACCGGCGGGCCGCGACCCTACGGCTACCTGGGCCTGGGCGAGCTGTTCGTGTTCGTGTTCTTCGGGGTGGTGGCCACCGCCGGCTCGGCGTACGTCCAGGAGGAGGCGCTGTCGGGCCTGGCGCTGGTCGCCAGCGTGCCCGTGGGGTTCCTGGCGACGGCGCTGCTGGTGATCAACAACCTGCGGGACATCCCGGGGGATGCCGCCGCCGGCAAGCGCACCCTGGCCGTCCGGCTCGGCGAGGTGCGCACCCGCTGGCTGTACGTGTCACTGCTCGTGGGGGCGGCGGTGCTGGTGCCGGTGGTCGCAGCCGTGGGTGGCCGGGCGGGGGCGGCGCTGGCGCTGGCGGCGGTGCCGCTGGGCCGGCGTCCCGTCATCGCCGTGCTGGGCGGCGCCCGCGGGGCCGCCCTCATCCCGACGCTGGCCGACACGGGCCGGGTGCAGCTCGCCTTCGGCGTCCTCCTGGCGGCGGGCCTGTGGCTCACCGCCTGACCACACCGAACTTGCGGTGGTTAGGGGTGCTATAGCGCCCCTAACCACCGCAAGTTGCGGAGAGCCAGGGGAGCAGGAGCTCGAGGAAGCGCTCGGGTTGCTCCAGGTGGGCGCTGTGGCCGGCGCCGGCGACCAGGCGCAGGGTGGCGTTGTCCCCGATGGCGGCCGCCGTGCGGTCGGCGACGGCGGCGTAGCGCCCGTCCTCCTCCCCGGCCAGCGCCAGCACCGGGGCGTCGATCGCCGCCAGTACCTCCCACAGGGGCGCCTGCGACCCGGTGCCGGCGAGCTCCAGGCTCGTGGCCAGGCCGTCGGCGGTGTTGCGCCGGCGCTCGTCCTCGAAGCGGGCGCCGGGCGGGAGCCCGGCGAACATGGGGCGGCCGAGCCACCAGTCCACGAACCAGTCGACTCCCCGGGCCCGGATCCGCTCGGCTAGGGCGGCATCCTGCTCCCGCCGCTCGGCCCGCTCGGCACGGTCGGCGATCCCCGGGGTCCCGCCGACGAGGACCAGCGCCCGCACCGCCCCCGGCGTCTCGGTGGCGACGTGGAGCGCCATGCGGGCGCCCATCGAGTAGCCGACGTAGACCGCTGGCCCCCCGGCCTCGGCGACGAGGCGGGCGGTGGCGGGCAGGTCGGCGGCCACGGCCGTGGAGCCGCCGTGCCCCGGGGCGTCCAGGCGCACGACCTCG
>DASQUY010000360.1:0-3478 GCA_035641055.1 Acidimicrobiales bacterium
GGAATGCGCCAGTGCTCGACGACGGCGTCGGAGTACGCCCGCTCGTCGGCCCAGGGGCCGTCGAACACGAGCCGCCCGGCGACCAGGTCGTCGCGCCTGAGCCCGACGAGCGTGCCGACCACCGCCGACGAGTCGAGGCCGCCGCTGAGCTCGCTCGTGGCCGGCCCGCTGCCCCGCAAGCGGCAGCGCACCGCCTCGTCGAGGAGGCTGCGGCAGCGCTCGACGGCATCGTCCCAGCCGACGTCGAGGTCGGTCCGCAGCTGCCACCGATGATGGGTGAGGGTGCGGGCGCGGCCGTCGTCCAGGACCCTCGTGGCGCCGGGCGGCAGCGTCTTGATCGCGCGGTAGAGCGTGTCGCCGCGGCTCTCGACGACCATGGCGAGGAACTGGATCGCCATCTTCTCGTCGAGCGCGGTGTCGACCCACGGCAGCGCCACCAGCGTCGCCAGGTCGGTCGCGCCGGCGTGGCGGCCGCCGGAGGCGACCTGGTACCAGGGCCGCACCCCCAAGGGATCGCGTGCCACGAGCAGGTGGGCCGCCGGCCGGTCGAGCACGATGATCACGAAGTCGCCGAGCAGGCCGGCGGCCGCCTCGGCGCCACGCGCCCGGTAGCGCCGCGAGATCAGCTCGGCCGCGCCCACGCCGTCGTCTTCCGCGTTGTGGAGGCGCCCGTCCACGACGACGAGCACGTCGCCGTCGTCGTGGGCGTCGATCCAGCGGCACGACCGGGCCCAGGCCACGGCCAGGTCGCGGTGGCGGGTGACGGCGACGTCCAGGCTCGCGGGTCGCGACGCGCAAGCGGCGCGCAGGCTCTCCACCGCGTTGGGGCCCGCGGCCACGGAGGCGGCGAAGGTCATCGGAGCGACGGGAGGACCCGTTCCAGCTCGCCGGCGGCGAGCTCCCCGTACGTGCCGATCTCGGCCGGGTCGTCGTTCACGACGGCGTCACCCACCTGCACCCAGGCGTGCGCCTCGACGGTGCCGTTCACGCGGCGCACGCCGACGTGCACGGTCCCGGCGACGCCGAGGCGATGCAGCTCACGGCTGAGCGTCAGCGACCGGCGCAGGCACGTCTTCGCCATCGGGACGAGCCCGAGCCCGGCGTCGACCGCGGCGGCGACCGCCCGGCCGCGATCGGGGTCGGCGGCCGTGGGCACGCCGGCCGTGCCGGGAAGCAGGCGGCGCACGCCGTGTCGCCGCAGTGTCCAGGCGACGACGACGCCGTCCACCGTCGCCCTGACGGCGCTGGCCCGCGTGGGGAAGCGGAGCTGGTGGACGAAGCCCCGCAGCTCCGCCGGTCCCGGCAGGAGGGCGATGCGGCCGCTCACGCGGCATCCTCCAGTCGGGACCGGAGCACGCGCTCCGCCGCGGCCAGCCCGTCGAGGCCCCAGGGGAGGGACAGGCGGCCGACGACCGTGGTCTCCACGATCGTCGCCAGATCCTCGACGACGGTGGGCAACAGGCGCTGGCCGGACAGCTCGGCGTGGAAGGTCGAGCCGAACAGCTCGGCGTGGGCGTCGATGCCGCCGAGCCGCTGGAACCGCGCCGTCTCGCCGGCGGGCACCGGGTCGAGGATGGCGACGAGCCCGAGCTCGACCGCGTCCGGTCGAGGTGCCCGCGGCCCGTCGCCGGAGAGGCGCAGCTTCCCGACCACCGTCGAGCCCGGGTCGGGGTCGATCCCGAGGAGCTCGGCGCTGGCCGGTGTCAGGCGCACGGTGGCGTAGGTGGGCTCCACGACGGGTGGTCGGGTGGCGCGGAGAACGGTGCCGTCGTCGCTGCCGATCGTCCAGCCGTGTTGCCAGGCGAACGTCGCCAGGGTCGACTTCCCGGCGCCGGACGAGCCCACGAGGACCGCGCCCCGGCCCGCGCGGCTGACGACCGCGCCGTGGACCACGAGCGCGCCCCGGTGCGCCAGGACCAGCGGGAGCACGTGGTCGAAGAGCAGGTGCTCCTCCGTCTCGGCGGGCAGCGGCCGATCGAAGGTGACGATCCCGCTTGTGTGGTGGACCTCGACCAGCGCCAAGTCGACGAAGTCGATGACGAGCCGATCCTCTCCGGGCCAGTGTCGCCGCCACACGGCCTCGTCGCTCCGTTGGGCTTCGACGGGTGGACCGGGGGGCGGCGTGACGGCCGTGACGGGGCCGACCCGGAGCTCGGCCGGGTCGTCCAGGGGCTCCGCTCCCCGCTGGGCGACGCGCAGGCCGCCGGAGCAGGCGGTCACGGGTTCGAGCGACACCGGTGGCAGCCCCGTGGCCGGTCCTTCACCGGGCGAGCGTCGCCACGTTGCGCACGAACGCCTCGAGCTCGGCGGAGGAGACGAACGTGGTGCCGATCCGGTCGTCGAGCGCCTCGACGATGTCGGCCTGGGTGCGGGATCCGTCGATCAGGTCCAGCGCCGCCTTCAGTACGTCGAGGCGATCGGTGCGGGGGACCGGGGTGTCGCGGACGAAGGTGCCGACGGTCTCGGCGCTCAGGAACGAGCCGCGGAACGTGGAGTGCCGGTAGCGCCGGCGGTCGCCGCGTTCGCCGGTCACGTCGGCCGACCACGACACGACGCCGAGCCGGGGGCGGAGGTCGAGGCGGAGGCGCACGCGATCGCCACGGCGGACGTCGAGCGCCTCGTCGACCGGGTAGAAGTTGCACCAGCGGTCGATGCGTTCGCCGGACCACGGGTCGTTGGTGACCGTGACCGACGGCGACATCCGGGCCTCGAACCAGCCGACGAACCCGTCGAGGCGGCCGGCCTCGTGCACCTCGAATGCCGCCGAACCGGCGATCGGCTGGTCGTGGTCGGACGCGAACGCGGCCAGCTCCACCGCCGGGGACAGCGCCGTCAGGTCGTCGGGACCGACGTTGTACTTCCACTCGGTGTTGGCGGCGACGACCCGGGCGGCGCTCACGTCGAGGTCGGCCGGCTTCGACGACCAGAAGTCGACCGCCTCCCGGCCGGGGTCGAACGTGACCGGGGCGAGGAAGATCCGGAAGGCGGCGGGGATGAGACGACCCCCCGGCGCCAGAAGGCGGCGCCGGGCGTCGGCGAAGCAGGTGAGGATGCCGGCATCGTGGACGAGGCCGCCGATCTGGTCGCAGACGACGACGTCGACCGGGGTGTCGACCCGGGCCTCGGTCGACAGCGCCCGGACGTGCGAGATGCGGTCCTCGTGGCCGTTGTCGGCGGCGATGCGCCGGGCGAGGCCGATGATGTCGCCGCGTTCGAGGGCGATCACCGACTTGGCGCCCGCCTCGCAGGCGAAGTAGCCGAGCATGCCGGTGCCCGCCCCGAGGTCCAGGACGACGTCGGCCGGCTTCACGACCTCGGCCAGCGCCGCCCGGTAGGCCGCCACCTTGCGCTCGTCGGCCAGGTAGCCCCGATGCTCGTGCAGCTCTCCCTGCGACATCAGCCGGCGCCCTCGACGCGCTCGAGGAGCCCGGCCTCCAGCAGCGTCGCGACCAGGTCGTCGACGTCGCGGTGGAGGTCC
>DASQUY010000361.1:0-5762 GCA_035641055.1 Acidimicrobiales bacterium
ATCATGTCGGATGACAGCGTCCAGCGACAGAAATGGCCGGACAAATTGTCATGTCTCACACGGCCGAGGTCCCGACGGAGATCCCGGCCGACGTCGCATCGGTCGTCCCATGAGCCCGCCGCTGGACGGCATCGTCGTCGTGCCCATCGAGCAGGCGGTGGCCGGGCCGTTCGCCACCCGCCACCTCGCCGACCTCGGCGCCCGGGTCATCAAGCTCGAGCGGGTCGGCGAGGGTGACTTCGCCCGGCACTACGACGATGCCGTCGGGCCGGGCTGCTCGAGCTGGTTCGCCTGGCTCAACCGGGGGAAGCAGAGCGTCGCCCTCGACGTGAAGTCCGAGGCGGGCCGCCGCACGCTGCACCGGTTGCTGCGCCACGCCGACGTGTTCCTGCACAACCTGGCGCCGGGCGCCGCCGACCGGCTGGGCTGCTCGGCCGGCGAGCTGCGGGCGCGGCATCCCCGGCTCGTCACGTGCGCCGTCTCGGGGTACGGGCCCGAGGGGCCCTACCGCGACCGCAAGGCCTACGACCTGCTGATCCAGGCCGAGGCCGGGCTGAGCGTCGCCGACATCGACCACGAGCACCTGGCTGCCCGCGATCGATGGATCGACGTGCCCAGCCCGGGCGGGAGCTACCCGGCCCTCCGATCGCCCATCGACCTCGGCGGCGAGACGCCGGCCGTCGGGTCGGTGCCGGCCCTCGGGGAGCACACCGACGAGGTGCTCGCCTGGGTGGAGGACCTCGAGCGCGCGGCGTCGTGACCGCAACGACCAAAGGGGAAAGACGATGAGCATCAAGGTGGCACGATTCCTGGACGTCGCCGGGGGGCTGCAGCCCGGGCAGTTCTCGGTGGGGTCCCACGACGAGATCGGCACGCTCGACGATCTCGACCCGATCTACACCGAGCTGTTCGAGCGGCCGATCGCCGCCATCCTGGGCCTGGTCGGCAACGACGGCCGCGTGAACCAGACGCCGATGTGGTTCGACCACGAGGGCGCCACGGTGCTGATCAACGTGGCGTCGCACCGCAAGAAGGTCGAGTGGATCCGCAAGCACCCGCAGCTGTCGCTGCTGCTGGTCAACCCGGAGAACGCCTACCACTGGGTGTCCATCAAGTGCACGGTCGGCCGCGAGATCAGCGAGGACGACCCCGACGAGGGGGCCCGGGTCACCGCCCAGCTCGACCGGATCTGGACCAAGTACACGCAGAACCCGCCGCCCTACGGGCTGCGGGATCCGTCGATCGACGAACGGCGGGTCCTGTTCGAGTGCCCGGTCGACCGGGTCGCGACTTTCGGCAAGCCGTAGTGGTGTGGTCACCGACGCCCGGGTCGCCGTCGCCGGGGGGTCGCTCGGCGGGCTGACGGCCGCCCTGCTGCTGCGGGACCTCGGGCTCGACGTCACCGTCTACGAGCGCGCCGCGGCCGAGCTCGAGGAGCGCGGCGCCGGCATCGGCTTCCTCCCCGCCAGCTATCGCTACCTCGTCGAGCGCGCCGGCGTGGCGCTGGACGACATCAGCGTGGTGACGTACCGCATCCGCTACCTGGCGCGTGACGGGACGGTCATCCACGACGAGCCGCACACCTACCGCTTCAGCTCGTGGAACACCGTCTACCGGCAGCTGCTGGGGTGCTTCGGCCGCGAGCGCTACCGGCTCGGGCACGAGGTCGAGGGCTTCGACCAGCACTCGGGGGGCGTCGACCTCGAGCTGAGCGGCGGGCGCCGCGACTCGGTGGACCTGCTGGTGTGCGCCGACGGAGTGGGGTCGCGTTCGCGGCGGGCGCTGCTGCCGCAGGTCGACGCCCAGTACGCCGGGTACGTGGCCTGGCGGGGCACGGTGCCGGAGGGCTCGCTGCCGGCGGCCGCGGCGCGGGCGCTGGGCGACGCCATCACCTACTTCGTGTACGCCAACAGCCACATCCTCGTGTACCCGATCCCCGGCCGCGACGGGTCGGTGGCGCCAGGCGAGCGGCTGATCAACTTCGTCTGGTACCGCAACTACCTCGACGGGGGAGACCTCGCCGAGGTCCTCACCGACGGCGACGGCCAGCGTCACGAGGTGTCGCTGCCGCCGGGCGCCGCCCGGCCCGAGCACGTCGCCGAGGTCCGCGCCACCGCCGCCGCCCGGCTGCCGGAGCTCATCGCCGAGGTGGTGCACGCCGTGCCGGCGCCGTTCCTGCAGGTCATCGTGGACGTGGAGGTGCCGCGGATGGCGTTCGGCCGGGTGTGCCTGGTGGGGGACGCCGCCTGGGCGGTGCGGCCCCACGCCGCCGCCGGCACGGCCAAGGCGGCCGACGATGCCTGGGCTCTGGCGGCGGCGCTGGCCGACCACGGCGACGTCGGCTCGGCGCTCGCCGCCTGGGAGCCCGGGCGCCTCGAGCTCGGCCGAGCGCTGTTGGAGCGGACCCGCAGCATCGGCCGGCGCTCCCAGGTCGACGGCACGTGGGTGCCGGGCGACCCGGAGCTCATCTTCGGGTTGTACGGTCCGGGCCAATGAGCGAGCCCTCCGTGAGCGACGCCCGCCGGGAGGTGGCCGCCGCCATGGCGTCGGCGGCGGCGGTGTTCCTGGCGTCGCTCGACGACGACCAGTGCGAGCTGGCGGGGTGGCCGTTCCCGTCCGACGACGAGCGGCGCCGCTGGTTCTATACGCCCACCGACCATGGGGGCGTGCCGCTGGGCGACCTGAGTCCGGCCCAGCAGCGCCTCGCCCTCCGGCTGGTCGCCACCGGGCTGTCGCGGGCCGGCTACGTGACGGTGTCGACGATCCTGGGCCTCGAGAACGTGCTCGACCACCTCGAGGGCTGGGTCACCCAGTTCGACCGGGAGCGGGGCAGGGACCCGGGCCGCTACTACCTGCGCGTCTTCGGCGATCCCGGCGCCGACCGCGCCTGGTCGTGGCGGTTCGGCGGGCACCACGTGTCGATCAACCACACGGTCGTCGACGGCGAGGTAGCGGCGGTGACGCCGTGCTTCCTCGGCGCCGATCCGGCCGCCAGCCCCCTGCTCGGGCCGCACCCGCTGCGCCCGCTGGCCGGCGCCGAGGACCTGGGCCGCGAGCTGGTCCGCTCCCTCGACGAGGCGCAGCGCGCCGCCGCCATCCTCTCGCCGGTCGCTCCGGTCGACATCGTGGGCGCCAACCGCAGCCGGGTCGCCGAGGGCGACCTGCCTCTGCCCCTGCCCGATGTGTGGCGGGGTCGCTTCGACGGCGAGCCCGGCCGGCTGCTCGAGGAGGTCCAGCGCCGCGCCGAGCAGACCGCCGGGCTGCGACCGGAGCATCTCGAGGCGGTGCGCTTGTCGACCACGCCCCGGGGCATCGCGGCCGACCGGCTGACCGCCGACCAGCAACAGGTGCTGCGGGCCCTGCTCGACGCCTACGTGGGCCGCATCCCCGAGGCGCTCGCCGATGCCGAGGCCGCCAAGTACGACGGCGATCGGATCGGCGGGCTGGCGTTCGCCTGGGCCGGCGGCGTCGAGCCGGGGGAGGGCCACTACTACCGCATCCAGGGGCCCGACCTGCTCGTCGAGTACGACAACACCCAGCGCGGCGCCAACCACATCCACACCGTGTGGCGCGACCCCGACCGCGACTTCGGCGGCGACCCCCTGGGGAGCCACCTGCGGACGGCCCACTGACTGCCCGGGCAGTCAGGCGTCGAACCCGTGGGTGCCGACCAGCGGGACGAAGCGGGCGAGGGTGACCATGCGCACGCGGCGCAGCCCGTGCCCGTTCCGCTCGAAGAGGATGACCTCCTCCTCGCCGCCGCGCCCGATGGGCTGGACGAGGCGACCGCCGGGCGCCAGCTGGTCGGCGAGCGGCGGCGGCACAGCGGGGAAGGCGGCGGCGACGATGACGGCGTCGAAGGGCGCCTGTTCCGTCAGCCCGTCGGTCCCGTCCCCCGTGACGACCTCGACGTTGCCGATCCCGGCGGCCGCGAGGTTGGCGCGGGCGGCGGCGGCGAGGTCGGGCCAGCGCTCGACGCTCCAGACCGAGCGGGCGAGGTGGGCCAGCAGCGCCGCCTGGTAGCCCAGGCCGGTGCCGACCTCGAGCACGGTCTCGCCACCCCGCAGGCCGAGGGCCGCGATCATCCCCGCCGCCAGCGACGGCTGCGTGGTGACCTGGTCGTGAGCGATGGGGATGGGCTCGTCGCGCGGCGCGAGGCGGACGTGCTCGGCGGGCACGAACCGGGCCCGGTTGACGGCGCGCAGGGCGTCCAGGACGCGGGCGTCGCGCACGCCGCTGGCGGCCGCGATCTCCGCGAGCCTGGACTCCATCGTCACGGTGTGGCCCAGTCGGTCTGACGCGTCGCGGTGAGGAAGGCGAGGGCTTCCACACTCGTACGGGGTTGCCGGTGCATCTCGACGTAGGTGCGGAGATAGCGGTCGGCGTCGGGTCCCAGCGCCGCGGCCGCTGCTTCTCGCCGCGTTGGCCCGGTGGGGTTGCCTTGCCTGTCGAGGAGCTGGAGCGCCTCATCGGTGCTCTTCGGCAGCCGTGTGGCGAGTACCTCATAGACGAGGCCGGTCGCCTCGAACCCGGCCGTGACGAACCAGCGGACGAGGTCGCGCTCGTCGAAGCCCATCATTGGCTCCCAGTGCGGCGAGCGCTGCTGGAAGGTGTCGAGGACCCGCTCGTGCTCGTCGCGGATCTCCGCCGGGACCTGCCATCGGGGAAGGGCACGTGCGTCGCGTCACCGCCAACGCAGTGCAGGGGGAGTGGTGGCGCCGATGCCGCCGCCTGGCGTTGGCAGTGATCGAGTGCGTCTTGCGAGATGTCGAGCGCAATGGTCAGCCCGTCGGCGCCTGCCTGGGAGGCCGCTCCGAGCGCGACCAAGCCAGTGCCGGCGCCGACATCCAGAACACGGTCGTCCGGGTTGAGTCGCGCGCCGGCGAGGATGCGATCCCTGAGCGCGTTGAGCCCCTGCATCCGGTTCCGTCGCTCCTGGTCGGACAGGTGCGCGTCGCGCCCGCGAAGCAGCCAATCCGTCCAGCGGTCCACGCCTGATTGCTGGGCCTCCTCGTTCACGATCTCAGTCTGGCCCGAGCCGGGCGGGCGTCGCGGCCGACGAACCAAATCCTGCCCGCCGTCGTCTCTTCGGGCGGGACCGGAACCGCGCCGCCACAGGCGGTGTAGGAGGGACATGGGAAAGACGATGTGGACGCGCCTGGGCGCCGTCACCGGCCTGGTGGTGGCCGGTGTCGTGCTGATGGGCTCGCCGGCGGCGGCCGGGGGGTGGGCGATGAGCTCGCTCGACGCGATGCCGGAGCCGGTGGCGGGGGAGCAGGTGGCGGTGGGGTTCACGATCCGCCAGCACGGCGTGACGCCCGTCAACCCGGACGCCGACGGGGGTGAGCCCGTGGCCGTCGTCGTCCGGTCGGCGTCGGGCGGCGAGAAGGTGTTCGCGGCCCGCCAGGTGGGACCGACGGGCCACTACGTGGCCGACGTCACCTTCCCGGAGGCGGGGCCCGCGTCCTGGGCGATCCGCCAGGGGTGGTTCGGCCCGCACGACCTCGGCGTGGTCGACGTCGCCCCGTCCGGCGGCGGATCGCCGGCGGTCGCGGCCGCCCCCGCGGGCGCGACCGGCGCGGGTGATGCCGCAGGCTCGGCGGACCCCGCCGGCGCGGACTACCGGTGGCCGCTGGCGGCGCGGGTGGTGGCGATCGCGGTCGCCGCCGCTGCCGGGGGCGTGGCGCTGGCCGACGTGCGGCGAGGCCGACGCGGCCGATCCGGCCGATCCGGCTCGGCCGAGACCGTGCCCCTGTGACCGG
>DASQUY010000362.1:0-7668 GCA_035641055.1 Acidimicrobiales bacterium
TAGAGCCGATCTCAGTGATCACGCCATCTTCGATCGCGACATCACCGGGGAACCTCGCTCCCCGGATCACAAGCCTGTGCCCTGGTCCACGCGCCGCGGCCCCGAGAGAGCCCTGCCAGCGCCCGTCGACCGAGCTATTCATCACCGTCGAACCAATCATCGATCGCTTGCAGCCCGATCGCTTTGATCACGAGGCCGTCGCGGATGACGGTGTGGCTCATGACTGTCCCTTCCGACCGGTCGTCCACCGTTCGGCTTCTGCTCCATTCGGCCGCCACCCCGCCCACAACCTCGGGTTCCACCCGGTCAAGTGCTCACGCAGCGACAAGCTCTCGGCCCCCACTACCGCAAGCTCGGCGTGTTCTGGCTGGAACCCGCGGCGTGTAGGGCGGCGAGGACACGATCCGGGGTGAAGGGAAAGGCGTCGATCCACACGCCGGTGGCGTCGTGGATGGCGGCGTGGATGGCGGCAGCGAGGGGGATCATGGGCATCTCGGCCATCCCCCGGGCGCCCCAGGGGCCTTGGGGATCGGCGAGCTCCAGCATCACGCTGTCGACGCGCTCGGGTATGTCTCCGATGCCCGGAATGAGGTACGTGGACAGGCGCGGGTTGAGGATGCGCCCGTCACGCACCTGGAGGTTCTCGGTGACGGCATAGCCGTGAGCCTGCACGACGGCGCCGTGCACTTGGCCGAGCACGAGCTGCGGATTGATTGCCCGGCCCACATCGCTGGCGTTGGTCACCTCGTGCACGACGACGTGGCCGGTCTCCACGTCGACGGACAGGTCGACGGCTTGGGCCACGTACCCGAAGGTGATGTTGCCGTCCCCCATGCCCGTGTCGGGGTCGAGGGGTTCGGTCGGACGCGGGGTGAAGCGGAACGCTCCGACGGCGGGCCGGTCGCCGTCCCGCCACCGCTTCTCTGCTTCCTCGGCGGCACCGAGGATGGCGTTGCCGGCCATGAAGGTGAGGCGCGAGGCTGACGCGCTGCCGGCGTCACCGGAGGTGGCCGTGTCGGAGAAATGGCCACGCACGTCGTCGACGGAGGCGCCCGTCGCCTCCGCCGCCATCTGCAGGAACGACATGTGCGCACCCTGGCCGACCTCGGCGCCGGCGTGGTACAGGTCGACGGACCGGGGAGCCTTGTCGTCGGGTGAACCGTGGAGGACGACGCGGGCCTCACAGCGCTCCGGGAACCCGTTGGAGAAGGCCACGTTCTTGTAGCCGCAGGCGAACCCCCGCCCCCGCCGCACCGCGCCCGGCGCAGGTGGCAGTGACGCCAACGGCGATGGAGCCGGCCGGTCGGGAGCCGGTGCGCCCCACTCGAAGGCGGCGGCGCACTCGTCGATCACCGACCCGATGGTCACCCCCGGGGGAAGCGGCGTCTGGGTGATCCCGATGCTGCCCTCACGGAGACAGTTGCGACGCCGCAGCTCCACCGGGTCGATCCCCAACCGCTCGGCGAGCTTGTCCATCTGCGTCTCGGCCACGAACGCCCCCTGAGGGGCGCCGAACCCGCGGAACGCCCCCCCGGGCACGTTGTTGGTGTACACGGCGTGGCTGTCGATGCGGGCGTGGGGGACCTCGTAGGGGCCCGCCACGGTCAGGTGCAGGTTCCCGAGGACCTTGTTCGACGTGTAGTTGTACGCCCCGGCGTCGAGGTAGCAGTCAGCCTCGACCACCGTGATGGTGCCGTCGGCGGTGGCGCCCCAGCGAGCGTGGATGCGGCCCCGGTGGCGCTTGTGGTGGCCGACGATCGACTCCTCCCGCGACCACTGGGTGAACACCGGACGCCCTGACCGTCGCCCCACGCGGTGGGCCGCCAGGGCGAGGACGATCTGCACGGACATGTCCTCGCGGCCGCCGAACGCGCCGCCGATCGCCGGGTACATGACCCGGACGCCGTCGAGAGGAAGGTCGAGAGCGTGCGCGATCTGCTCGCGGTCCTCGTGGGTCCACTGGCCGGCCACCGCCACGGTGACCCGCCCCTCCTCATCGATGGAGGCGAGACCCGCCTCGGGTTGGAGATAGGCGTGCTCCTGGTAGGGCATCTCGTAGGTGCCTTCGATGGTCACGGCGGCCGACGCCCATCCCGCCTCGGGGTCGCCCTTGCGGATGCGGTAGGAGCAGTAGACGTTGGACCCCCGCTCGGGGTGCACGAGAGACTCGTCCGACACGGCACGGTCTAGATCGGTGACCACCGGCAGCGGCTCCCACGCCGCCGCCACCGCCGCCGCCCCCGCGGCGGCGGCATCGGACGTGTCCGCCACCACGAGCGCGAGGTGATCGGCCTCCCATCGGCTCACCCCGCCCACCGGCACGAGCACGGGCTGGTCGAACATCGTCAACCCGTACTCGTTCACTGGGACGTCGTCGGCGGTCAGCACCGCGATCACCCCGTCGACGGCCAACGCGGCGCCTGTGTCGAGGGACAAGAGCCGGGCGTGGGGCTGGTCGGTGAACAGCACCTTGGCGTATAGGGCGTCGGGCGGGCAGAGGTCTGCCGGGTATGCGGCCTCGCCGGTCACCTTGCCTCGGGCATCCACCCGCAGGGCCGACGCACCGACGGTCACGGCCGCTCACTCCCGGACATCCGCTCGAAGGCCTCGAACATCGTGTAGTAGCCGGTGCACCGGCACAGGTTGCCCGACAGGGCCAGCCGCACGTCGTCGACCGCGGGCTGCGGGCACTCCTCGAGGAGCTTGGCGCCGGTCATCAGGAAGCCGGGGATGCAGAATCCGCACTGCACCGCTCCCTGCTCGACATAGGCGGCCTGGAGGGGGTGGAGCTCGCCCTCGCCGGCGAGGCCCTCGATGGTGGTGATGCGTGCGCCGTGGGCCCGGGCTGCGGGCACCAGGCAGGCGAGAACGGCGGCGTCGTCGAGATGGACGGTGCAGGCGCCGCACTCGCCCTCGGCGCAGCCTTCCTTGCTGCCGGTCAGCCGTGTCTCGCCGGCGGCGCTGGCCTCCCATCGCAACCAGTCGAGCAACGTCCGGCCCGTGGCGTTGCCGGCCCGGCGCGTCTCGCCGTTGACGACCGCCTCGACCATGTCGCCGGCTCGGTGGGTCGCCGTCGTCGCCAGACGGCCCCCGCCACCCTGGCCAGCTAGCAGCGGGGTCCGGGCCGGCCATCGCGACCGCTCGGCCCCGGTGCGCAGCGCGTCCAATGCCCGGCGCACGACGACCGCGGTCACCTGGCTGCGATACCGGGCGGTGGCCCGCACGTCGTCGATCGGTTGCACTGCGTCGGCGGCGACCTGCGCCGCAGCGGCGATGCTGGTCTCGGCCAACGGACGGCCCACGAGCGCCGCCTCGGCCTCGTCGATCCGCACGACGACCGGCGCCACGCTACCCAGCGCGATGCGGGCGGCCTGGACGCGGTCACCATCGAGCGTCAAGGCGACGGCGGCGTGCACGACCGAGATCGCCTGTGCGCTGCGGTTGCCGAGCTTGACGAAGACGGCGCGGTCCGGTGGCGTCACCTTGGGCACCCGGATGGCCGTGAGCAGTTCGCCGGGTTCGAGCACGGTGGCGCGGAGCCCGACGATGAACTCGTCTACCGGCAAGCTCCGGACGCCGCGAGCCGAGTGCAGCACGACGGTGGCTCCGAGGGCCAGGAGTGCGGAGATGGTGTCGTTCGCGGGGCTCGCGGTGACCACGTTGCCGGCAACGGTGGCGCGGTTGCGTAGTGGCGGGGAGCCCACCTCCAGGCACGCCTGGGCCAGCGGTAGGGCGTGCTCGACCAGTAGCGGCGACCCCACCACCTGGTTGTGCGTCACGAGCGGCCCAAGCTCAATGGCTTCCCCTACATCTACGATCACGTCGAGGCCGGGGATGCGGGTGAGGTCGACCAGCTCTTCGACGCCGGGTCGGGCTCCGCGGGCGAGCTCGAGGATCAGGTCGGTGCCTCCGGCGATCGGGCGTCCCGCGGCACCGAGGTCTTCGAGCAGCAGGAGCGCCTCGTCGAGCGTCACCGGCTGATGGTGGGCACCGACACGGGTTCCGGGGGTCTGGACGCTGTGCATCAGGCCGCCTCCACAACCTGGTTGGCCGAGCGGCCGACGACCGCTCGGTAGGTGTCGGGGTCAGTGGCACCCTCGGTCGACAGCAGCAGCACCGTCGACCGGCCGTTGATCGCCCCGGCGGCCCGCAGGTGGGGCAGGGCCTCCATCATCCCGGCCAGCGACGCCGCCCCCGACTCGCCGGCTACGACCCCGTGGTCGGCGAGCGCCCGCATGGCCGCGCGGGCATGGTCGTCGTCGACGGTTGCCAGGTGGTCGAGGCCGGCCGAGACCAGCGGCCACGCCACCAGCGACGGGGTACCGCAGTTGAGGCCGGCCATGATCGAGTCCTGCACGCCCGGCAGCTCGACGGGGCGGCCCGCGGCCAGCGAGGCGCCGACGCATGCCGCTGCGGTGGGCTCGACGCCCAGCAGCGTGGTCGCCGGCGCGCCCGGGCGCCGGTAGTGGGCCACCGCCGCCGCGGCCAGTGCCCCCACTCCGATGGGCACCGCCACGACACCCGGGCTCGGGAGCCCCGCCTCGGCCGACTGCGCCTCGATCTCGTCGAAGATCGTCCGATACCCCTCGATCACCCACCGAGGGACCTCGCTGTACCCCTCCCAGGACGTGTCGCTGACAACGACCGTGTCGTCGCCGGCCGCGGCGGCCGCCGCCCGGACCGCGTCGTCGTACCCGCCGGCAGCCACCTCGACGATGGCACCCTCCGACTCGATGGCGGCGATGCGGGCGGGCACCGTGTTCTCCGGCACCCACACCCGGGCTGCGAATCCGAGCAGGCGGGCGACCCGGGCGAGGGCGCGCCCGTGGTTGCCGTCAGTGGCGGTGACCAGGGTGAGCGGCGCCAGCGGGGCGAGCCGGTCCCGGAGGTCGTCGACGGTGTCCCACGGCTCGGGGTCGCGGCCGAGCCTTTGGCGGAGGACGCGGTAGGTGGCCCACGACGCGCCCAGCATCTTGAAGGCGGGCAAGCCCAGCCGCGACGACTCGTCCTTCACCAGCACCGTCCCGATGCCGAGCGTGGCGGCCAGCGCCGGCAGCGACCGCAGCGGGGTCGGTTCGTAGTCGGGCAGCCGGCGGTGCAGGCTGAGCGGTCGTTCGTCTGGGATCTCGACGGAGACGTCGGTCCGCAGCGGGTTGTCGAGCACCGGCATGGTCGCTACCCGGTGAAGGCGTCGATCGTCGCCCGCACGTTGTCGCCGAGTGGATACAGGACTGGGCAGGTGCAACCCTGTTTCACGTAGTCGTCGACCTTGGAGCGGCAGTCGGCGACGGTTCCCGAGGCGGTGATCATCTGGACCACGTCGTCGGGAACGAGCCTCGCCGCTTCCACGATCTGCTCGTGTGTGGCCGGCCATGTCAGCACCCGACCGATCTCTTCCAGGAGCGATGTTGGCACACCCGAGGCCGCCATGATGTGTGGCTGCTGGCCGAGGTACTGGGTCACCAACAGGCGCGCGTTGTCGAGAGCGGCCTGTCGGTCGTCGTCGAGCGAGCACACGATCAGCTGGGGCCGGTCAAGGTCATCGAGCGAGCGACCGGCCCGCGTCGCGCCGGCTTCCAGATGCGCCATCGCGAGATCGTTGTAGTCGGGTGAGACCAGGTAGTTGAGCACCACGCCGTCGCCGATCTCGCCGGCCAGCTCCATCATCTTCATGCCCGTGGCCCCCACGTAGATGGGGACGTCCTTCGGGCGCCGCGGTTGGTGGACATAGTCGAGCTCGACACCATCGAGGTCCACGTGGGTGCCGTGGTAGGTGACCAGCTCGTCCGCGAGCAGGGCGCGCACGGCCTCGACCACCTCGCGCATGGCCCCCAGAGGTCTGCGCCGCTTGACGCCCACCTTGGTGGCCAGCGGTTCCCACCACGCGCCGACTCCCATGACGACCCGGCCGGGAGCGAGGTCGTCGAGCGTCGAGAACAACGACGCCAGGCGAGCGGGGTTCCGGGTCCAGATGTCGATCACACCCGCCCCGACGGTGATCCGGTCGGTGACCGACAGGAATGCGGCCATCGGGACCGTGACCTCCCGGACCAGCCGGCTGTCGGCTTGCCACACGGCGACGAAACCTCGCTGCTCGGCGTACTGGACCAGGCGCATCCCGTCGCGAATGGAATGGGCATCCTGGAGGTAGAGCGCCACCGGGTAGCTGCTCACCGCTCCTCCACCGTTCATAGCCCCGCGAAGAGTCGTTTCGCTTGCTCGGCGGCTTTGGCCCTGACCTCCGCGGCATCGACGCGGGTGGGCCGGCCGTCCTGGAGGACCTTCTCGCCGTCGATGACGACATCGACCGCGCGCACGCCGGGAGTGAAGGCCAGGTGCCAGGGTTCCGCGGGACTGTACGACCATGTCACCACGTCGTGGCGGGCCTCCGGCACCAGGCGCCAGCCGTTCTCGAGCCAACCCCAGCAGACGTCGGGCCCGGCGGTCACGTCGTGCTCACGCAGGCGCACATAGGCGAGGCGGAACTCTTCGAGCATGTCGGCGCCGATGCCGTCGGTGCCGAGGACGACCGGGTTGTGGAATCGGGTGGGTCGGGCGTAGCCGACGGCGTTGTGCATGTTGGAGCGGGGGTTGTGGGCGACGAAGCCTCGCAGCCCGGCGTGGTCGGGCACGTGGACGCAGTGGGCGAGGACCCAGTCGTCGTCGCCGTACGGTGCCAGGCGACCGGCGGCGTCGGCGTCGACGGCGCCCTCGGCCACGTGCACGTGCACACCGACACCGAGGTCGGCGGCAAGGTCGGCTGCCGCCTCCAGGCTGGCGTCGGTGCAGGTGAAGGCGGCGTGGACGCCCACCAGCCCCCGCCCTCCGCTTCGCAGGAAGCGCTCGTTCTCGGCTAGGCCGCGACGGGCGCCGTCGGGGCCGTGCCGGTCGGTGATGCCATAGGCGCAGATGACGCGGACGCCCACCTCCCGGCAGGCGTCGGCGATGATGGAGAGGGAGCCGTCGATGGCGTTGGGCGACTCGTGGTGGTCGACGATGGCGGTGGTGCCGCCCTCCAAGGCTTCGACGGCGCCGAGCATGGCCGACCACCGGATCGTCTCCTGATCGAGGGCGGTGTCGAGCCGCCACCACACGAGCTCGAGGATCTCGGTGAAGCTCGTCGGCGTGCGCGGCGGGGCGGGCATCCCGCGGGCCAGTGCCGAGTACAGGTGGTGGTGCGCGCACACCAGGCCGGGTGTCGTGGCGCTCACGTGCGTCGCTCCTCGGCTCCGTTGCGCATCGGCAGCGAGCTCCGCCATAGCCCGTCCAGGTCGTGCAAGGCGGCAGCCACGGCGCCGGCGGTCGGCACCAGCCCAATCTCGCCGACCCCCTTGATGCCGTACGGCGCCCGGGGCTGGGGCTCCTCGATGAGGATCGGCTCGATCTCGGGGACGTCCTTGGGCCTGATGATGCCGAGGCTGCGCAGTGTCATGTTCATCGGCTTGCCGTCGGCGTCGGCCGGGAAGTCCTCGCTCAGCGCGTAGCCCAGCCCCATGTGCACCGAACCCTCGATCTGCCCCTCGCACAGCGTCGGGTTGACGGCCCGCCCGACGTCGTGGGCGGCCACGACCCGCTCCACGCGGCCGGTCTCGCGGTCGATCACGACCAGTTGGGCCGCGTACCCGAACGCCGAGTGGATCAGCGGGTTCGCCACGCCGTCGGTAAGCG
>DASQUY010000363.1:0-7927 GCA_035641055.1 Acidimicrobiales bacterium
CACCTCAGTAGCCAGCCGGGGGCTCGCTCCCGGTCCGTGGCGCCCAGGCGATAGCCATGTTTGCGCAGCCAGATGGCCACCCCCTCCGGCGGGGGCGGCGCCCCCTCGCGTGCCATCAGCGGGGTTATTGCTACCAAGGACTCTGCGGCGCTGCGTCGAGAATGACCGGACCACTGCGGCCACTTGAGGTCGAGCCATTCCTGTGACCACTCCCACCAGGCCTTGTCTTGTTTGACCCAGGAGACTGGCTCGCCGGTTGCGAAGTCGAACTCCTCGCCGTCGGCGACTGCCATCTGGAGTCGTGCCTTCAGTCGCTCCGCTTGAGCCTTCGTCCCGAACGACCGGGTCTTGTCCCGGCCGTCGACTCGCCACTTGACGCGGTAGCGACGCTTGTCGCCGTCCCGCGGGAGCCCGATCGAGAAGATCTGGACCCGCTGCTCGGTCCGCCTCACGGCGCTCCCGCCCCCTCGCGCAGCAGTGGCCCAGAGTCGCCGCTATCTGCCGCGGTTGCCCGGTAGGAGTGGTACGACAGTGGTACGGATTCATGCCGTGGAACCAATCCCCAGACTCGAAGCATCCAGGCCATGCAAGAAATGGTACCTGACCTGGACGTTCAGCGGAAGGTGTGGGATTCGAACCCACGGTGACCCGGAGGCCACAACGGCTTTCGAGGCCGCCCCATTCGTCCGCTCTGGCAACCTTCCGGGCTGGAAGCTACCAGCCGGCGCCTCAGACCACGACCGTGCGTGCCCGGGGGCCGGCGGCCTCCGAGGGGGCGTAGGCGGCCCAGGCCTGGGCGAGGCGGCGCACGGTCTCCTCGAGCACCGGCGGCTCGGCGGAGTAGGGGAAGCGCAGGTGCTGCCGGTGCTCGCCCGTGGGGGACATCACGTCGCCGGGGATGACCTCGACGCCGTGGCGCAGCGCCACCTGGGCGAACGCCGACGACGTCCCGGCCGGTAGGCGGATCCACAGCGACGGCCCGCCCTTCGGACGCCGCCACTCCCACGCCGGCAGCACCTCGTCGAGCAGGCTGGTGACCAGCTCCAGGTTGCGCTGCAGCATCGACCGGTGGTCGGCACGCATCCGGTCGAGCTGGGGGACGAGCCTGGCCGCGACCGCCTGGTCGAATAGCGGCGAGCCCAGGTCGGCCATCGCCTTGAGCTCGCCCAGGCGCCCGATGAGCGAGCGGGGACCTCGCAGCCACCCGATCCGCAGCCCGCCCCAGGCCGCCTTGCCGAGCGAGCCGGCGGTGAGGACGGTGGCGTCCGGCCCGGCGAAGGCCCCGATCGGCGGCGGGCGATCGTCGTCGAGCGGGGTGTGCTCGAGCGCGTTGTCCTCGATGATGGGCACGCCGCTGTCCGCCGCCAGCGCCGCCAGGTCGCGCCGCCGGTGCGGCGCCAGCAGCGCGCCGGTCGGGTTGTGGAACGTGGGCATGAGATAGAGCGCCGCCGGCCGGGCCTCGGCCACGGCGGCGCGCACGCCCCGCACGTCGACTCCGTCGGCGTCGACCGGCACCGGGACCAGGCGCGCCCCGCGCGTGGTGAACACGTCGAGCGTCCCGGCGAAGCTCGGAGACTCCACCACCAGGGCGTCGCCGGGGCGAACGAGCAGCTGGGTCGCCAGGTTGACCGCCTGCTGCGCCCCGGTGGTGACCAGCACCTCGTCGGGCTCCGTGGGCGTGCCGTCCCGGGTGAGCCCCTCGGCCAGCGCCTCGCGAAGGGCGGGCAGGCCGGCGGGGACGTAGCCGATCTGGTCCAACAGCTTGGGGCCGTCCTCCGCCACCACGGCGGCCAGGGCCTCGGCGACCGCGGGGTGCGCCGGAAACACGGCGCAGGCCAGCGAGATCAGGTTGTCGTCGGACGACAGCAGCGCCCGGTAGACGGGGCTGAGGTTCACCCCGCCGGCGGGCGCAAGGGAACGTGACCGCGCTGCTCGAACCCGGGTGCCGCTGCCTTGGCGGCTCTCGACGAGGCCCTCGCCACGCAGCGTGTCGAAGGCGGTGACGACCGTCGACCGGCTCACCGCCAGGCGGGCCGCCAGGTCCCGCTCGGCCGGCAGGCGCTCGCCGGCGGGCAGGCGGCCCTGCTCGATGGCTTCGCGTAGGGCGTCGCTGAGCTTGCGGTGGAGGGGACCGCGCCCCTCGGCCCAGGTGCCGAGGACGCTTTCGATCGGGAGTTTCATACCAATGCTCCCTCAAATGGCCCTGGTCGAGTCCAAGATCACCCGCCAAAGTACACACCAATCTTGGTCGACTGCAAGTGGACTGTGAATTGGTTTGAAGGAGGCGGTTGCGTGTTCACGGTGTATTGCCTCGGCCATCGTTCCTCGGTGCTGCTCGACGCCTCGCGCATCGAGGCCCTCGACAACACCCGTGACGGCCCGGTGCTCTCCTGGCGCTGCTGGTGCGGCACCCGTGGCCGGCTGTGGCCCTCGACGGGCCGTCAAGTGTGCCCCGACGCTGCCTGAGCCGGTTCGTGGGGACGGGGCGGGTTCTCGGAGCCCGAGGTCATGGGTTCCACACAACCCGGCCCGAGGCAGGAGGTTCCGGATCCGGAACCCATGACCTCAGGCTGACCTCGAGGGAACCTATGACCTCGGGCGACCGTCCCGGCGCTCCTGGAAGAAGCCCGTGAGCAGCGCTCCGGCCTCGTCGGCCCGGACCCCCGCCACCACCTCCAACTCGTGGTTGAGACGAGGGTCGACCGCCAGGTTGTAGAGCGACCCACAGGCGCCCCCCTTGGGGTCGTCGGCCCCGAACACCACCTGGTCTACCCGGGCGGCGACCAGGGCCCCGGCGCACATCGGGCAGGGCTCGAGGGTCACCACCAGCGTCGTGCCGTCGAGGCGCCACGACCCCACGACTTCGGCAGCGTCGCGCAGGGCGAGGAGCTCCGCGTGGGCGGTGGGGTCACCGGCGTGCTCGCGCTCGTTGTGGCGCTGGGCGATCACCTCACCGTCGCGCAGCACGACCGCCCCCACCGGAACGTCGTCGTGCACGACGGCCAAGGCGGCCTCGTCGAGGGCGAGCTCCATGGCAGCTTCGAGATCCACGAGCCGAAGCTACCCGCCGCCGCGCGGTCGCCGTGTCGGCGCGGGCCAGCTCGATGTGGGCCGGGCACGCCGTCAAGATTGAGAGATGACGACCGACCTCGAGGGGCTCTTCCATGAGGCCGGGTGTGTCGGGTCGGTGCACGCCGTTCGCCTGTCCGACGGCGCCGAAGCCGGTCACGACCCCGACCGGCCCTGGGTGCTCGCCTCGGTCGTGAAGGTACCGATCGCGCTCGAGTTCTACGCCCGAGCCGACAGCGGCGCGCTCGACCCGAGCGCGACCGTGACGCTGACACCGGGACACGGCACGCCCGGACCGGTGGGCACCTCCCAGTTCCGGGACCCAGCCGTGGTGTCGCTGCGCGACCTCAGCTTCCTGATGCTGACCATCAGCGACAACGCTGCCACCGACGCGATCACGACCGCGGTCGGCGTCGACGCGGTGAACCGGCGTCTCCACACCGTCGGCTGCCGGGACACCCTCGTCACCGAGGACCTGCGATCGATGCTCGACGGGGTCGCCCACGACCTCGGCCACGACACCTACGACCAGCTCCTTGCCGCGCAACGCGGCGACCTGGGCCCGCGAGCCCAGGCTGCCGCCACCGACCAAGACCGCATCGACCACTGCCGCGCCCTCGACCCGGCACGCACCTCCCGCACCACCGCCCGCGACGCAACCCGCCTCCTTGCCGCCGTCTGCGAGGGCACCGCCGCCAGCCCGGCTGCGTGCACCGCCCTCCTCGACGTCATGGCCCAGCAGGTCACCCGGCGCCTCGGATCCGCCGTGCCAGACGGCGGGCACCTGGCCGCCAAGAGCGGCTCGCTGTTCGGCCGGATACGCAACGAGATCGCCGTCGTCACCGATCCCGACGGCGAAACCTACGCCGTCGCCGTGCTGACCCGCGCCCACGAACCGTTCCGAGGCGCAACCCGCATCAACGCCGCCATCGCCGCCGCTGCCGCCACCGCCCTCGACCAGTTCAGGCGCCGCTGAGCCGGCCCCCACCCCCGTGCGTCCCCGAGCCCGGACGTGCCCGGCTATCCGCCGAGACATCCGCGGCGGCCTCCACAGCTCCAACCCCGATGGTGCCGGGTGGTCGGGACGAATCCGCCGTACGCCTTGGGACGAGTCGGCAGCCCGTCCTGAGACGGATCGGCAACCAAGGGTGGGACGAAACAGCGGTAGGATTCGTCCAATGGCCATCATCCCACGTGCCGTCACCGCCACCGTGGAGGCCGCCCTGTCGGACACACCGGTCGTGGCCGTCAACGGCGCCCGACAAGTCGGGAAGACGACCCTGGTCGGCGCCATGACCTATCCCGGCACCCACGAGATTGTCACGCTCGACAACAAGGCAAGCTTCGACGCAGCCAGGCTCGATCCGCGGGCCTTCGTTGACCGACCAGTCGACACGCTGGTCATCGACGAGGCGCAGCTCGTGCCCGAGCTGTTCCGCGCCATCAAGGCCTCGGTCGATCGTGATCGCCATCCCGGCCGCTTCTTGCTCACCGGGTCGTCCCGCCTGCTGGCAGCCCCTGACATGGCCGACGCGCTGGTCGGGCGCGTCGAGCCATTGGAGCTCTGGCCCTTCTCCCAGGGGGAGCTGCATGAAACCGCGGACCGCTTCGTCGACGTCATATTCGACACCCCCCGCGCGTTGCTGCGCCCTGGCAACCTTGCCCGACCGGACCTCATCGCCCGCATCCTTACCGGCGGGTTCCCCGAGGCAGTGCGGCGAACGCCTGCCCGTCGCCGGACCTGGTTCAACTCCTACGTCGCGACCATCAGCCAGAGTGTGGTCGAACGTCAGGCCGGCATCGAGCGAGCGGCGGAGCTGCCCCGACTCATCCGGCTCTGCGCCGCCCGCAGTGGCACCGAGCTCAACGTGGCGGCCATCGCCTCGGACCTCGGGGTGCCCGCTCGCACGACGGACGGGTACCTCTCCCTGCTCGCCACCGCGTTCGTCATCCAACTCGTACCCGCCTGGTCCACCAACCTCAGCAGCAAGGTTGTTCGGCGTCCCAAGCTCGTCCTGGTCGACAGCGGGTTGGCCGCCCATCTCATCGGTGCGACCACTGAGACCGTTGATCGTCCTACCGGTCCGCTCGGACAGCTACTCGAGACCTTCGTGACCACCGAGATCCGCAAGCAGCTCACCTGGTCCACCCAGCAGCCATCGCTGTGGCATTTCCGTGATCGAAGTGGTGTGGAGGTCGACCTCGTCCTGGAACATCCCGACGGGCGGGTCGTCGGCATCGAAGTGAAGGCGACGAGCTCGCCCTCGCTGCGTGACTTGCGTGGACTTCGCTTCCTCGCCGACCGCCTCGGAGACCGCTTCCACTTCGGTGTGCTCCTGACCGCGGCCCCCGAGGCGACACCCGTAGGTCGGAAAATCGCCATGTTGCCCGTCAGCGCGCTGTGGGCCTGAAGAGCACCGGAAGTCGGCCCCTTCCGGAGGCTGGCCGGTATCCCCGTGCCCGCGGTGCCGGCGGGAGGCGCCGCCCGGCAGCCCCTGGCCTACTGTCTGGGGCCGCCGATGGGGAGTGACGGGACGGCAACTTCTAGGCTGGCCGCCCGAGGGGTTGTACGCCGATGGTCGACCACCGGCGCGCCGAAAACCATCACCACGCCGAGCGAATGGAGGTCAAGGGTGGAGAAGCTCGCCTACGCCGTCACGGGGCCATGTCGATCCTAGGGACCCGGGTCCTGCGCAAGGAGGACCCCAAGTTCCTCACAGTCGGCGGCACCTATGTCGACGACCTGCCGCTGCCCGGCGCCGTGCACGTCACGTACGTGCGCTCGACGATGGCGCACGCCCGTATCGACAGGATCGACACGTCGAGCGCGGCGGGGCTTCCCGGCGTCGTCGCCATCTTCACGGCCGCCGATCTCGACCTGGAGGCGGTGGCGCCCATCCCGATGTTCAACGGCAAGATGACGAGGACGCTGCTGGCGAGCGACACGGTGCGCTACGTGGGCGAGCCCGTCGCCATCGTGGTCACCGAGGAGCGTGGCCAAGGCGTCGACGCGGCGGAGCTCGTATCCGTCGAGTACGAGCCGCTCGATGCCGTGGTGGACCCCGAGGACGCGGTCGCTACCGCCACGCTGCTCTTCCCCGACGCGGGCACGAACGTCGCCATGGAGATGCCGGGCGGCGAGGAGGGGGACGACTTCTTCGACGGATGTGACGTCGTCGTGCGGCAGCGCATCGTCAACCAGCGGGTCGCGCCCTGTCCGCTCGAGGTGCGGGCGGGTGCCGCGCAGTGGGGTGACGACGGCAGGCTCACGCAGTGGGCGTCGACGCAGGCCGCCCACGGCGTGCGCGACACCCTCGCCACCCGGCTGGGCGTGGACCCATCCCTGGTCCGTGTCATCACCCCGGATGTCGGGGGAGGCTTCGGCGCCAAGGCCGGGGTCTACCCCGAGGAGGTACTCCTGGGGTGGGTCGCGCGCAAGGTCGGACGCCCGGTCCGCTGGGTCGAGACGCGCTCCGAGAGCATGGTCGCCCTCGGCCACGGCCGGGCCCAGGTGCAGACCGTCGAGCTCGGTGGCACCCGCGACGGCGACCTGCTGGCGTACCGCCTCGGCGTCATTCAGGACGCCGGCGCCTATCCCGAGATGGGCGCCATGCTCCCGGCCATGACCCGCATGATGCTGACGGGCGTCTACAAGATCCCACGCGCCGCCTTCAGCGTCCGCTCGGTGGTCACCAACACGACCCCCAAGGTCGCCTACCGAGGCGCCGGCCGGCCGGAGGCGGCGGCGGCGATCGAGCGTGCGGTTGACCTGTTCGCCCAGGAGGCCGGCATCGACCCCGCTGGCGTGCGACGTCGCAACTTTGTCGCCCCCGAGAAGTTCCCCTACCAGACGACGATCGGCACCCAGTACGACTCCGGCGACTACGAGGGCGCTCTCGAGCGGGCGTTGGACGCCGCCGGCTACGCCGAGCTGCGGGCGGAGCAGGAGCGCCGCCGCGCCGCCGGCGACCGGAAGCAGCTCGGGATCGGGATCTCCGTCTACGTCGAGATCACCAGCCCCCTGCCGGGCCCCGAGTTCGGCGCCGTCACCGTCAACCCGGACGGGACGGCGACCCTGCGCACCGGCGTCTCGCCGCACGGGCAGGGGCACGCCACCGCGTTCGCGATGCTGGTCTCCGACCGCCTTGGCATCCCGATGGAGCACATCGACCTCGTGTGGGGTGACACCGACGTCGTCCCCTCCGGCCAGGGCACGATGGGCTCGCGTTCGCTGCAGGCCGGGGGCTCAGCCGTCAGAGCGGCCGCCGATGAGGTGCTGGCGAAGGCCAAGGACCTCGCCGCCGAGCTGTTGGAGGCGAGCGCCGACGACATCGTCCTCGCCGGCGACGCCGGCAGGTTCCACGTGTCGGGGACGCCCACCATCGCCAAGACGTGGGGCGACATCGCCGAGGCGGCGGCGTCCTCCGAGGGGGACGGCTTGGGCAGCGAGGTGAGCTTCGACTCGCCGGGCCCGACGTTCCCGTTCGGGGCCCACGTGTGCGTCGTCGAGGTCGACGTCGAGACCGGCCAGGCGGAGGTGGCGAGGATGATCGCCTGCGACGACGCCGGCACGATCCTCAACCCGATGCTCGTCGAGGGCCAGGTGCACGGCGGCCTGGCCCAAGGGGTGGCCCAGGCCCTGCTCGAAGAGATGCGCTACGACGCCGACGGCAACCCGCTGACCGCCAACCTCGCCGACTACGCCTTCATCTCCGCGCCGGAGCTCCCGTCGTTCGAGCGCATCCCGATGGAGACGCCGACACCCCTGAACGAGCTCGGCGCCAAGGGCATCGGCGAGTCCGGCTCGATCGGGTCCACGCCCGCAGTACAGAACGCCGTGATCGACGCCGTGTCCCAC
>DASQUY010000364.1:0-7086 GCA_035641055.1 Acidimicrobiales bacterium
GATGGCGTCGTCGACGACGGCCCGCACCATGAGGGGGATGACCGACGTCACGGCCATGCTGAGCGCGGCGGCACCGAAGACGATGGCGAGGTCGCGGCGATGGCGGCGCAGGTACGGCCACATGCGCCGCAACCAGCCGCGTTCCCTCTCTCCTCCCCTACTGCCCTGAGTCGTCTCGGCCGGGCCGCTCACCGGGCGGCGCTGCCCAACAGGTCGGCGACCACCGGGCCGATGTCGGCCGGGTCCCAGCGTCCCTCCCGATCGACCCCCGGGCCCCGGCGCCAGCCCTCGGCCAGGCCGATGCGCCCGCCGCCGACCAGGAACACCTGGCCGGTCACGCCGGACGACTCGGTGCTGGCCAGCCAGGCCACGAGGGGGGCGACGTTCTCGGGATCGCGCGGGTCCCACTCCCCCTCGGCCGGCTCGGAACGCCCGGCCGGGCCGAGGTTCTGGGTCATCCGGGTCCGGGCCCCGGGGGCGATGGCGTTGACCGTGACGCCGTAGCGGCCGAGCTCCTTGGAGGCGATGATCGCCAGCGTGGCGATGCCGGACTTGGCGGCCCCGTAGTTGCCCTGCCCGGGGTTGGCGAACAGCCCGGACGTCGACGAGGTGTTGATGACCCGCGCCTCGACGTGCTCGCCCGCCTTGGCCCGGTCGCGCCAGTAGGCCGCGGCCCAGCGCGTGGGGGCGAACGTGCCCTTCAGGTGGACGCGGATGACCGCGTCCCACTCGGCTTCCTCCATGTTGAAGATCATGCGGTCGCGCAGGATCCCCGCGTTGTTCACCACAACGTCGAGGCCGCCGAACGTCTCGACGGCCGTGTCGACCAGCCGGCGGGCGCCCTCGAAGTCGGCGACGTCGTCGCCGTTGGCGACCGCCTTGCCGCCCAGGGCCGCGATCTCGTCCACCACCGCCTGGGCCGGGCCGGCATCGCTCCCGCGCCCGTCGACGTTGCTGCCCAGGTCGTTGACGACGACCTGGGCGCCCTGGCGGGCCAGCTCCAGGGCGTGGCCCCGCCCGATGCCGCGGCCCGCTCCCGTGACGATGGCGACGCGCCCCTCGCAGATACCGGTCATGTGTCCCTCCCCTTCGTCTCGGACAAGGTTGTCGTGCCGGCCCGGTACTCCTCCCGCAGCCGCCGCTTGTACAGCTTGCCGCTGTCGGCGCGGGGCAGCCGCTCGACGAAGTCGACTCGCCGCGGGCACTTGAAGTGGGCCAGCTGGCGCCGGCAGTGCTCGATGAGCTCGGCGGCGAGCTCGTCCGACGCCTCGCGGCCGGGTTGCGGCTCCACCACCGCCAGCACCGACTCGCCCCACTCGGCGTCGGGCACGCCGATCACGGCGGCGTCGCCCACGGCCGGGTGGGACAGCAGGGCCTCCTCCACCTCCGCCGGATAGACGTTGACGCCGCCCGAGATGATCAGGTCGACGCTGCGGTCGGTGAGGTACAGGTAGCCGTCGTCGTCGAGGTAGCCGACGTCGCCCATGGTGAAGTAGCCGCCGCGGTAGCTGCTGGCGGTCTTCTCCGGGTCCTTGAAGTAGTCGAACCGGCCCCTCTCCGGCGCCCGCAGGTACACCGTGCCCACCTCGCCGGCGGGCAACGGGTCGCCGTCGGGGTCGAGGATCCGGACATGGTCGGGGTCGCGCGGCTTGCCCACGGTGCCGGGCTTGGTGAGCCAGTCCTGGCTGGTGACGATGGTCCCGCTGCCCTCGGTGGCCGCGTAGTACTCGAGCAACACGGGGCCCCACCAGTCGATCATCGCCCGCTTGGTGGCCACCGGGCAGGGGGCTGCCCCGTGCACCACCAGCTGCAGCGACGACACGTCGGCCTGGGCGCGCACGTCCTCGGGGAGGGACAGCAGCCGGTGGAACATGGTCGGCACCATGTGGGAGTGGGTGATGCGGTGGGCGGCGATGAGCCGCAGCGTCTCGTCCGCGGACCAACCGTCCATGACCACGATGCCGGCTCCGCCGGCCAGGGGACCGATCAGCGAGAAGGCGAGCGGTGCGGTGTGGTACAGCGGTCCGGTGCAGAGGTGCACCGATTCGCCCGGCCGGTAGCCGAACGACGGGTAGCTCGAGCGCCGCACCTCGACCGGGGGACGGTGCACGCCCTTGGGTCGCCCCGTCGTTCCCGAGGTGTAGGACATCGTCGTCCCGAGGACCGGGTCGTCGAGGTCGTCGCCCGACTCGTCGGCGATCACCCGGTCGAAGGGCTCGAAGCCGTCGACCTCGCCGCCGACCGCCAGTCGGGTGGTGGCGCGCGGAGCGCGCGAGGCCGACTCGGCGGCCACGGTGGCGAACCGCGCGTCGCCCACGAACGCCTTGGCCTCGCAGTTCTCGACGATGTAGCCGGCCTCGTCGCCGGTGAGGTGCCAGTTGATGGGCGTGAAGCGCAGCCCCGTGCGCTGGGCGGCGGCCAGCGTGGTGGCGAACTCGGCCCGGTTGGAGACGAGGGCGGCGATGCCGTCGCCGGGTCGGAGTCCCTGCAGACGCAGCGCCCGGGCCAGGCGGTTGGCCTCGGCGTTCAGCTCGGCGTAGGTCCGGTCGCCGTGCGGCGAGATGATGGCCGGGCGGTCGGGCTGGCGAGCCGCCCAATACGCCAACGTCATCCCCGACCGGGCCGCCGCCAGCCGGGCCTCGCGTTCCCGCTCGCGGTCTCGGTCGACGGAGACGGCCTCGCTCATGGGCGACCTCCGTCGCTCGACCCGTCGCCCGGGCCGTCGTCGTGGCCCGGCTCCTTGGGCAGACCGAGGACGCGCTCGCCCACGATGTTGCGCTGCACCTGCGCGGTCCCGCCCCAGATCGTGCCGGACCGGCTGCCGATGAAGTCGGCCTGCCAGCCGTCGAGCCGGTAGCCGTCGCCGCTTTCGGGGCCGACCAGGGAGTGCGCGCCCCGCAGGTTCATGACCCACTCGCTCACGTCGCGGGCGTACTCGGACCAGAACATCTTGTTGATCGACGCCGCCGGCCCGGGCTCCTTGTTGGCCACGACCTCGGAGAGGGTGCGGAGGCCGGCGTAGCGCATGAGCTCGGCGTGGGTGTACGCCCAGGCCAGCTTCTGGCGGACGATGGGGTCCTGGTCGCGGCCGAGCGCCCGGGCCTCGTCGACGATGCGCCAGAACTGACGCTGGTAGCGCACGTGCTGGGTCGTGGCGTTGCCGCCCCGCTCGTTGCCGAGCGTGGTCATGGTCACCCGCCAGCCGTTGTGCAGGCCGCCGATCACGTTGAACAGCGGCGCGCGAGCCTCGTTGATGAAGACCTCGGAGAACCCGCTGCGGCCGGTGATCTGGCGGATGGGCCGCAGATCGAAGCCGTTGGAGCTGCCGTCGGGCCGCTTCATGGGCACCAGGACGTAGGAGATGCCCTGGTGCTTGGGAGCGTCAGGATCGGTCCGGCACAGGCAGAACATCATGTTGGCGAACTGGACCCCGGAGGTCCACACCTTCTGGCCGGTGATCACGACCTCGTCGCCGTCGACCACACCGCGGGTCTTGAGGCCGGCCAGGTCGGAGCCGGCGTCGGGCTCCGAGAACCCCTGGCAGTAGCGGTCGGTGCCGTGCACGATGATCGAGGGTCCGACGAGCCACTCGCCCATGCCCCGGGTGACGCGGGGCACGCCGGCCCGGTTGAACTCCTCGTTCATCACCGCGACCTCGACCCCGGTCAGGCCCCGGCCTCCGTACTCCTCGGGCCAGCTCACGCACAGGTAGCCGGCCTTGTGCAGCTTCTCGGTCCAGTCCCGCATGCCGCTCCACATCGCCGCGGCGCGGCCTTCGCCGGCGTCGGGATCGGCGTCGGGCGGCCGGTTGGCCTCGAGCCACTGCCGCAGCTCGTCGCGGAACTTCTCGGCTTCGGGACCGAGATCGATCTCCATCGGCATGTCTTCGTCCCCTCGCGTTGGTCTCAGCGGTCGTCGGTTGGTGCGGCTCCGTCGCGCCCGAGGCTGGCCACGAGCCGGTCGACCAGGGCTTCCCACGAAGCGGTGTCCGGCCCGGCGAGGCCCGAGCCCCGGTGCAGCAACAGGCCGAGGTAGAGGACGCGGTACAGGAACAGGACGGCCTCGGGGTCGACGTCGGCGATGGCCCCGTCGGCCTCGGCCGCGGCCACGAGCGGCTCCACGGCCTCGCGCCAGCCGCGGTAGGCATCGGCGATGGCGTCGGCCACCTCCGGGTCGCGCCGGGCGGTGACGTAGGCCTCGAGCCGCAGGGCCTCGAACTGGTACAGCGGCCGGTCGACGCGCTTCGCCACGTGGCGGATGAGCTCGCCCAGGCTGGGAGCGCCGCTGGCCAGCACCCCGCCCTTCGCCGACCCGCGCACCACGGCCTCGCGCAGCAGCTCGTTCTTCGACCGGAACCGGCCGTAGACCGTGCCGGTCGACACCCCGGCCTCGCGCACGATGTCGAGGACCTTGGTGCCGGCATAGCCCTCCCGGGCGAACACGGTGGCGGCGGCCCGCACGAGCCGCGCCCGCAGCTCGTCGCCAGTCTCCTCGGCCTTGTGGCCGGTGGCCGGGGTTCGCTCGGTGTCGGTCACGAGCCCGCCCCGCCGGGGATCTCCCGACCGAGCTCGGCGAGGAGCGGGCGGGAGTACGTGATGCGTCCCGTGAGCTCGGCCGGATCTCCGGTGCACAGGGCCAGGGCGGCCTCGGCCATCGCTTCGGGCGGTTCCAGCGCCTCGGCCGGGACGCCCCGGTTGAGCCCGTGGTGGACGACGCCCGGGGTGGCGACGAGGCCGGCCGGCGACAGCACGTTCACGGCGACGCCGGCGTCGTGGACCTCGGCCGCCAGGCCGGTGGTGAACCGCTCGATGGCGGCCTTGCACATCCCATAGACGGTGCCCCCGCGCATGCCCCGCCGCCCGTACGGCGGCCCCTGCGGATGGCGGGCCACGCCGGACGAGATGTTGAGGATCCAGCCCCGCCCCCGCTCTCGCATCCCCGGCAGCACCAGCTGCGCCAGCTCGAACGAGGCCCGCACCTGCACCTCGAACATCGTGTGGTAGTGCCGCTCGTCGAAGCCCTCGACCGGTTCGAAGTAGGTGACGGCGGCGTTGTTCACGAGCACGTCGATCGGCCCGAGCTGGCGCTCCACCTCGGCCACGAGCGCCCGGCGTTCCGCCTGCTTCGCCAGGTCGGCAGCCACGGCCAGAGCCGTGCCGCCCGCCTTGGTGATGCCCTGGACCGTGGAGCTGATGCTGCCGGGTAGCGGGTGGTCGCCCTCCTCCACCGTCCGGGCCGAGACGGCGACGGCGGCGCCGGCCTCGGCGAAGCGCTCGGCGATGGTCTGGCCGATGCCGCGGCTCGCCCCGGTGACCAGGGCCGTCCTGCCCTCGAGGGGCACGTCGCGCTCAGCCATCGATCCGGGCGGTGGCCTGGCCGGCGAAGACCTCGACGCCGTCCTGGTTCTTCGTGCTGACCGACAGCTCGACGACGGGCTGGTCGCCCTCCTCTCCGACTGCCTCGACCGTGGCCGTGGTGGTGAGGTCGTCGCCCGGCCACACCTGCGAGGTGAAGCGGCCCCCGAACCGCACCAGCCGCCCGTCGCCCACCAGGTCGGTGAGCATGTGCCCGGTCATGCCCATCGTGAGCATGCCGTGGGCGAACACGCTCGGGTAGCCGGCCACCTTGGTGGCGAAGACCTCGTCGGTGTGGACGGGGTTGTAGTCGCCCGAGGCCCCCGCGTACTGGACGATCTGGGTGCGGGTGAGGTTCTCGACGACGACGGCGCCAAACGTCGTTCCGGGACTGAGCTCGCTGGCTTTCAGCGCCATGTCACACCTCCACCGGCCGCTCGGTGCGGACTCCGACGCTGCGGGCCGTCACGACGAGCTCGCCGCGCTGGTTGCGGTACTCGGTGATCGACTCGGAGAACACGAGCGTCCCCGCCCGTCGCCCCTCCTTCTCCCAGCGCTTGCCCGGCTTCGTGGTGGCGCTGAGGACGTCCCCCACCCGGAGCGGCTGGTGGTACTCGAAGTGCTGTTCGGCGTGGAGGCCGGACCCGCCGCCGGAGCGGCGATCCCTGCCGCCTCCCCCGCGCCCGGATCCGAACCAGGGCCGGCCGATCTTGGGCCGGAGCCCGTAGTCGGGGTCGAACTGGGCGCCGGCCACGACGAAGGTCGGCGGGGCGACGAGACCCCCCACCTCGCTCTCCTTCGCCTGCTCCTCGTCGGCGTAGACGGGGTTGGGGTCGCCGATGCTGCGGGCGAACATCAGCACGTGGCCGGCCTCGATGGGGAACCGCTCCGCTGCCATGGCTCCATGAATAGCTTTTATTCGAGCCCGAGTAAAGGGGCGCCCCACAACTCATTCTGGGTGCAGCTATGCGGCATATAACCGCACAGCTGCACCCAGTTTGCCTGAGGGACCCGGGTCACCGGGCCTTGACCTCAGGTCAGAGGCACCCGCAGCTGCCGGGCGATGACCGCCTCTGCGGCCTCGGCGTCGGCGGCGACGGCCCGTACGACGTAGCGCGCCGCGCCGTGGGCCGCCTCGTCGATCTCGATGGGCCGGCCGTCCCGGCTGTAGAGGGCGTCGCTGTAGAGCAGCACGAAGTGGGACACGACGCCGGAGTTGGCGTAGGCGAGGACGACCGGGTCGTCGTCGATGCGGACCACGCCGCGGTCCTGACCCTCGGCGAGCAGGGCGGCAGCGTCGTCGGCCTGCAGCCGTCGCGACTCGACCTGCGCCTTCCGCAGGCGCCGGTCGGCCCGGGTCTGTTGCGAGATCATGCCGTAGAGCCGGTGGTGCTCCGCGATGAACCGGACCGAGACCTCGGTGCCGACGTACAGGGCTTCCAGCGGGTCGTCGATCCCGGCGATGGCCTTGGCCTGCGTGCGGCGCAACCGCTGCCGCATGTCGAGGACGATCTCGCGGAACAACGCCGCCTTGTTCTCGAAGTACCAGTACACGAGGCCCTTGGCCACCCCGGCGGCCTCGGCGATGTCGATCATGCGGGTCTCTTCGTAGCCGCGCTCCATGAACAGGAGCTCGGCATGCTCGAGGAGCTCGGCTTTGCGATCCTCGCCGTGGCGGGTGAGGCTGCGACCGTCCGCTGACACGCCCGTCACCGTACGGGGTCAGGGGTCC
>DASQUY010000365.1:0-5059 GCA_035641055.1 Acidimicrobiales bacterium
CTGGAAGGCGGGATAGACCCACACGCGATCGGCGGTGCGGAGGGCCAGGATCGTGCGCCGCCGCCGCCGCTCCTCGATCGCCTGGCGGCTCACGCTCAGGAGCCGCGCCAGGCCCGATGTCGTGTAGAAGGGTCCGAGCTCCTGCCAGGGTGAGGGCTGGGGTACCGCCGCCAGCATCCGGGCCGCCAGCTCGTCGGGGTCGCCGAGGTCGCCCGGCTTGCGCCCGTTGCGGCGCAGCTCGCCCACGCGCCGGGTCAGCTCCTCGTTCACGCGGGCGGAGACCTTGTCCACGTAGGCGGTGTCGGACCTGCGGTCGGCGGCCTTGGCGGTCGCAGGAGTGCGCGAGCTCATGGTCTCCACGCTATCGACGCAAGGTCGGCAAGGCAAGGCCGTCAGGGCAAGGTCGTCAAGGGGCGACCCCCCTGCGAGGTCATTGGCTCCACCGATAAGGGCCCGAGGTCATAGGTTCCGGATCCGGAACCTATGACCTCCTCCTCAGCGGGGCGGAACCACTGACCTCGGGCTGCTGTCGGCTCACTCGGCAGGGGCCGGACCCGTGGACGCCCGCACGACCAGCTCGGTGGGGAGCTCGACGACGCGGGCGGGCGCACCCTCCAGCAACAGGCGCGCCGCTGCCTCCCCCTTGGCGCCGTGGGGCTGGTGGATCGTCGTCAGCGGCGGCACGGTGCCCGCGGCCGTGGGCGTGTCGTCGAAGCCCACGACGGACAGGTCCCCGGGGACCGACATGCCCCGCTCGGCGGCCGCGTCGATCACCCCGGCCGCCACCTCGTCGCTCATGGCCACCACCCCGGTGGGACGCTCGGCCCGGTCGAGCAGCCGCCCCCCGAGGACGCGCCCTGCGGCGCGGGGCCAAGGGTCGTCGGGGACGGCCATGACTGGCAGCGCCTCCGACCCCAACCCGGCCGCCTCCACCGCGTCGCGGATCCCGGCCAGCCGGGCGGCCATCAGCGTGTAGCGGATGGCCTTCTCGGTGGCGGCGTCGACGACACCCCCGGGATGGCCGGGGCCCGCCTGCAGTGCCGCCACGGCCAGCCGCCGGTGCCCGAGGTCGAGGAGGTGGCGGGTCGCCTCCCGGCTGGCGCCGCGGTCGTCGATGTCCACGCGGCAGGCTGCGCCCGACGGCCCGCCGTCGACCATCACGAACGGGAGGCGCCTGGCCACCAGTGCTCTCACCCGGGCGTCGTCGGCGACGTCACAGTAGACCACGAAGCCGTCGACGGCGGCCCGAGCCAGGACGGCGACACCGTCATCGTCTGCGTGCAGTCGGGGGAGCAGCGCCAGCGCGACGCCCGCCTCCTCCCACACCGAGGTCATGCCGGTGATGAACAGCCCGGCCGCCGGGTCGGTGAAGATGTAGGAGAGCGGTTGGTCGTAGACGAGCCCGACGACGCCCGTCCGGCCCCGGCGCAGGCCGCGGGCGACGGGGTCGGGACCCGGGTAGCCGAGGTCGGCGGCGACGACCAGGATCCGCTGGCGCAGCTCGTCGGAGAGCTGGTCGGGCCGGTTGTAGGCGTTGGACACCGTGGTGCGCGAAACCCCGGCGGCGCGGGCGACGTCGGCCAAGGTCGGACTGGTCACGGAAAAGATCTTGACCGATTCAGAGTCACGGTTCCAGACTGTAGCTGAATCGATCCAGTCCCGGGGCGAGGACGGCCGTCCTGGCCAACTGAATCGATCCAGCTACATCGAACCGTGCTGAACCGAAGGAGCTGCGCCCATGTCCCTCGAAACCCTCCGCGAGCGACCCGCCGCACCCGCCGACAGCCCGGACACGGGCGACGACGTCGACGCCGCCTGGCACGTCCTGGCGGCGGCCGAGCTCGGCCGGCGGCTCAGCGACGCCGAGGTCGCGGCGGCCCGGCTGCTGCCCGCCTCCTATGCCCTCGACCTCCTGTTCCCGGACCTCACCGACGCCGCCCGCCACGAGGCCCTCGTCGCCCTGGGGTAGCGGCTCAATGGCGCGCGGCCCAGGCCACCAGGTCGTCGGCCGGCAGCGTGTTGACGATGCGGTCCGGCTCGATGCCCGCCTTGGCCGCCTTGTCACAGCCGTAGGCCTGCCATTCCATCTGCCCGGGCGCGTGGGCATCGGTGTCGACGGCGAAGCGCAGGCCCCACTCGATGGCCAGGTCGAGGAGGTCCTCCGGCGGATCCTGGCGCTCGGGCCGGCAGTTGATCTCGAGCGCGGTGTCGAACCGGGCGCAGGCGGCGAACACCACGTCGGCGTCGAACTGCGACGGCGGCCGCCCCCGCCCCACCAGCTTGCGTCCGGTGCAGTGACCGAGGATGTCGACGTGGGGGCTGGCGATCGCCCGCACCATGCGCTCGGTCATCTCCCGGCGGTCCATGCGCAGCTTGCTGTGGACACTGGCCACCACCACGTCCAGCCGGGCCAGCAGGTCCTCCCGTTGGTCGAGCGAGCCGTCCTCGAGGATGTCGACCTCGATGCCCGTGAGGATGCGGAACGGGGCCAGCCGCTCGTTGAGCGCGACCACCTCGTCGAGCTGGGCCAGCAGCCGGTCAGCGGTCAGCCCGTGGGCCACGGTCAGCCGGGGTGAGTGGTCGGTGAGGACCATGTACTCGTGGCCGAGCGCCAGCGCCGTGCGGGCCATCGCCTCGATGGGCGCCCCACCGTCGGACCACACCGAGTGCGTGTGGCAGTCGCCCCGCAGCGCCGTCCGCAGGCCGGCACCCTCCCCCTGCGGGATGACCGTCGACTCCTCCAGGTCGGCGAGGTACCCGGGCACCTCGCCGTCGAGCGCCTCACCGATCACCCGGGCCGTCGTGGACCCCAACCCCGGCAGCTCCGTGAGCGTGCCGTCGGCGTGCCGCCGGGCCACCTCGCCGTCGCCCGCCTCGCGCACCACGTCCCGGGCCCGCAGGAACGCACGCACCTTGGCGGGCTCCGCCAGCGCCCGGTCGAGCAGGTAGACGATCCGGTCGAGGGCGTCGGCGGGGTGCAGGGCTCCCGCCGAGTCGACGGGCGCGCTACCGCTAGTGACCTCCGGCTCCATGGGCGCACGCTACCGGCCGATACCGTGGCCCCGATGGAACGGTTCGGCTTCGTCGGCCTCCCCAACGCCGGCAAGTCCTCGCTGTACAACGCCCTCGTGGGGAGGGCCAGCGCCCTGGCCGCGCCGTACGCCTTCTCCACCCGCGACGCCAACGTCGGCGTCGCCAAGGTGCCGGACCAGCGCCTCGACGCCGTGGCCGCCGTGTCCAAGAGCCGCAACGTGGTGCCGGCGAGCGTCCAGTTCGTCGACATCGGCGGGCTCGTCGAGGGGGCGAGCCGGGGCGAGGGGCTCGGCAACCGGTTCCTGGCCAGCATCCGCGAGGTCGACGCCGTCGTCTACGTGCTGCGGGCGTTCGCCGACGACGACGTCCCCGGTCCCACCGACCCTCTCGAGCACCTGCGGGTCCTCGAGCTCGAGCTGACCCTCGCCGACCTCGAGTCGGTCGAGGGCCAGATCGCCAAGCGCCGCAAGGCGGCCCGGGCACCGCAGGCCGACCGGGCGCTCACCGACGAGGTGGCCGCGCTCGACGCCGCCGAGGCGGCGCTGTCGGCCGGCACGCCCCTGTACCGCAGCGACCTCGACCCCGGGCTGCGGGAGAGGTTGCGGCCCTATTTCCTCCTCACCAACCGGCCGGCGCTCGCCGTGGTCAACCTCGGCGAGGACCAGCTCGACGACACCGCCGCCGTGGTCGGCCCCGTCGAGGCCGAGCTGGCCGGCCGAGCCGAGGTGCTGGCGATGTGCGTGCAGCTCGAGGCCGAGGCGATCCAGCTCGCCGCCGACGAGCGGGCCGAGATGCTCGAGGCCCTGGGGCTCGGCGAGGGAGCGCTGCCCCGCTTCGTGCGCGCCGCCTACCACCTGCTCGGGCTGCACACGTTCTTCACGACTCGCGAGAAGGAGACGCGGGCGTGGACGTTCCGGACCGGGTGGACCGCACCACGCTGCGCCGGGGTGGTCCACACGGACTTCGAGAAGGGTTTCATTCGCGCCGAGGTGATCCGCTGGGACGAGTTGGTGGAGATCGGCTCGTGGTCCAAGGCCCGAGAGGTCGGCAAGCTCCGGGTCGAGGGCAAGGATTACGAGGTCGTCGATGGCGATGTGCTGGAGATCCGGTTCAATATCTGATCGTGGCGTGGTTGTTGCGAGACGGTGAAGTGCTGGCGAGCCTCGAGGTCGCCGAGTCCCGGCGCGACCGCCGGCGCGGCTTGCTCGGGCGCGACAGCATCGACGGGGCGATCCTGCTGCGGCCCGCCCGGTCGGTGCACACCCTCGGCATGCGGTTCCCCATCGACGTCGCCTTCTGCGACAGCGACCTCCGGGTGGTGCGGATCGTGCGCATGCCCCGTCGGCGGGTCTCCCGGGTCGTGTGGAGGGCGCGGGCGGTCATCGAGGCCGAGGCGGGCGCCTTCGCGCGCTGGCACCTCCGCCCCGGCGACGAGCTGGAGGTGAAGGGGTGAGCCGCGCCGGCGCCGGGTGGTGACGGGTGACGGCGTGCTCGTGCTGGTCGGTACGCCGATCGGCAACCTCGACGACCTGAGCCCGCGGGCCGTCGCCGCCCTGGGTGCCGCGGACGCCATCTGCTGCGAGGACACGCGCCGCACCGGGCGGCTGCTCCAGCGGGCCGGCGTCGAGCGGCGGCCGCTCGTGGTCGTCAACGACCACACGGAGGCCCGGGAGGTCGGGGCCGTGGTGGCCCGGCTGGGGCGGGGCGAGCGGGTGGCGGTGGTCTCCGACGCCGGGATGCCGGGGATCTCCGACCCCGGCGAGCGCCTGGTTCGGGCCGCGGTGGCCGCCGGTCACGCCGTGGAGGTGGTGCCCGGGCCGTCGGCGGCGCTGGGGGCGCTGGTGGTGAGCGGGCTGCCGACGGGGCGGTTCGCGTTCGAGGGGTTCCTGCCCCGCCGCGGGGCGGGCCGGACCGAGCGGCTGGCGGCGGTGGCGGCCGAACGGCGCACGGTCGTGCTCTACGAGGCGCCCCACCGGCTGGCGCGCACGGTGGTCGACCTGGCGGAGGCCTGCGGCCGGGACCGCCG
>DASQUY010000366.1:0-2689 GCA_035641055.1 Acidimicrobiales bacterium
CCACCGCCGCCTCGAAGCGCGCCACATCGACCGCCTCGTCCGTCGCCTCGAGCTTGTAGCCGGGCGGTTGCGTCACCAACCGCGTGCCCGACCCGGGACGGTCGATCACCCGGCGCAGGCGGGCCACGTAGCTGCGCAGGGTCGTCGGAGCCGCTGCCGTGGGCTCGCCCGCGAAGAGGGCCTCGCACAACCGGTCGACCGACACGACGACGTTGCGGTTGACCAGCAGGATGGCCAAGAGGCGGCGCTGGGTCGGCCCGCCCACGCTCAGCTCCTCGTCGCCGTCCGCCACGCCCATGCCCCCGAGGGCCCGGTAGTCCAGCACGCCCCGCCGTGCGCCCGCCGCCTGCTCCGCCACACGACAAGCCTGCCAGACCGGTGTTGCAATCGCGTGGCAGCCGCCACAGACCGAAACGTGCGGCGGTTGCCGGGGTCATAAACCTCGCAACCACCGCACGTTCGCCCACCGCCTCGGTGACGCGGCCACGGTCCCAACCGTTGCCTGTGCGTAGCCACGGCGTTACCGTCCGGGGCCGGGCTGCCGGTTGCTCTGCCTACCAAGGAGGAGCCATGGACATCGGAAGCTTGCTCTCGGCCCTCGTGCTTGGCTTCGTGTGCGGCGCGATCGCCCGAGCGCTCGTGCCCAACGACGCCTTCCAGCAGATGAGCGGATGGCGGTCCTGGGTGGCGTCGACTGCGCTCGGCCTCGCCGGGGCGGTCGTCGGCTACTGGATCTTCGCCGGGCTGCTCAACATCGGCGACAACGAAACCTTCGACTGGGGCGGAGTGATCGGCGCACTGATCGGCGCCGTCATCGTCGTCGCCGTGGCCTCCGCGCTGATCCGGCGCCTCGGCCGCGCTCCCGCCAGGTCGGGTTTCTAGGGCCCGTCGTCGGGGCAGCCGACCCCCAGGAGGTCGCCAGCGACGAGCAGGGCGAGGAGGGCGGCTGCCCCGCCCGCGACCGCCAACCCGGTGCTCTCGGCCGCCAACGGCACGGCGGCGAAGAGCAGCGCGGCGGAGGCCAGGCGGGTCCACGGCTGGTGGCGGCCGATCCTGATGCCGAAGGCGACCACGCCGAGCAGGTACAGCGCCGGTCCCCCGAGTGCGACGAGGGCGCCCGCCGTGCCCAGGTCGTCCGACGGGTGGGCGATGACCAGCTCGTCGGCCACGGCCGTGAGGAGGATGCCGGCGACGATCGGCAGGTGGAGGTAGGTGTACGCGTCGCGTCCGGCCTTACCGGGCGCCGCCTCGGCGGCAACGCGACGCACGGCGGCGGTCGCCACCTGGCCGAAGTACAGCCACCACAGGGCCACCGCCGACACGAAGGCGAAACCCAGGGCGACCACGACCGAGGCGTCCAGGCCGGCGTCGGTGGCGGTGGCGCCGGTGAGGACGATGCTCTCGCCCAGCACGATGATCAGCAGGAGCTGGAAGCGCTCGGCGAAGTGGCCGGGGTCGATGTCCCACTCGATCATCGGCGTGTCCCCGAGGCGGGGCAGCCAGAACCGCACCAGCGGCGCCGCCAGGTCGAGCGCCAGGGCCGCCAGCCACCAGGCCCAGCGAGCGTCTCCGTCGGCCAGGGCGCCGCCGATCCACAGCGGCACGGACAGCAGGCTCCAGGCCAGGATCTGCTGGAAGTTGCGGTTGAAGGCGCCCGGCGGGGTGACGCCGACGACGAAGGCGTTGCGTCCCACCTGCAGGGCGCAGTAGCTGGCGACGAAGAGCAACGCGTGGTCACCGAACGCCTCGGGAATGGCCACGGCCATCAGCAGGCTGGCCAGCATCACGCCGGCCAGCACCAGCCGCACCGGCGTCACCTCGGGGTCGAACCAGTTCGCCATCCACGTCGTGTAGTTCCACGCCCAGTAGACGACCAGGAGGAGGAAGGCGGACTCGGCGGCGCCGGTCCACGTGAGATCGGCCAGGAGGTGGTGCGAGAGCTGCGTGATGGCGAGCACGTAGACCAGGTCGAAGAACAGCTCGAAGAACGAGACCCGCTCCTCCACCTCCCGGTTGCGCGTGTAGGGGATGTCGGGGATGACGGACATGCTCACCTTCCTAGTCGTGGGCTTCGGCGGCCGCCGCCAACCGGTGGCACGCCTCGGCTGCGGCGGCGCCGGTCGCGATCCGCAGGTCCCGCCCCAGCCGGACCAGGTGGCCGATGCGACGGGGGTGGCGGAGGACGAACCTCACCACCGCCCGCGGGTCGGGCGTGCCGTCGGGACGGGAGAGCCGCAGGATCGCTGTATCGACCAGGCCGTCGGCGGACCGGTCGCTGATCGCCCGCACCACCGACCAGGGACAGCGCTGTGCCTCGCACACCGCGGCGACGGCCGCCGTCTCCATGTCGAGGGCCACGACCCCCCGGGCCCGCAGGGCCGCCACCCGGCCGGGCTCGAGGATGAGCTCGTCGGACGTGTGCAGCGCCCCCTGCGGGGTGACGTCCGCCGCGTCACCGACCGGGTGGGGCCGGTACTCGGTGCCGGTCGGCCCGTCGAGGACTATGCGGGGCACCACCACGTCTCCGATCGCCAAGCGGTCGTCCACACCCCCGGCGACGCCCACGACGACCACGTGGTCGACGTCACCGCGCTCCAGCAGGCGGCGCGTCGCCTCGGTGGCGCGCGCCCTGCCGATCCCGGCGGTGGTGGCGATCACGGTCGCCGTGCCCACCTCACCCTCGTAGGCC
>DASQUY010000367.1:0-2285 GCA_035641055.1 Acidimicrobiales bacterium
TGGGCGTCGTGGATCACGGTCGGTGCCCTGGTGATCCACATCGGGGCCAAGGCCAGCGTGGTGCGGGCCAACCTCACCCGCCCCGAACCCGAGAGCGAAACGTCGACGCCGGCGCCGGCCGGCAGCCTGACCCGTCGCCAGCTCCTGGGCGCCACCGCCGGCGCCTCGCTGGTGTTGACCCTGGCGACCATCGGCGAGACCCTGACCCTGCTGGGGTCATTGGCACGGCTGGCCCAGCGTCGCCCGGGGGTCGGACCCCAAGACCTGCCGGTCAACAAGACGGCGCGCAGCGCGGGCGTGCTCGACCTGGCAGTCGACCCGGCCTATCGGTTGGTCGTGGACGGACGGGTGGGGCGGCCGCTCGCCCTCTCCCTCAACGAGCTGCAGGCGATGCCCCAGCACACCGTCGACCTGCCCATCGCCTGCGTCGAGGGATGGAGCGCCACCGCCACATGGACCGGGGTCCGCGTCCGCGACCTGCTCGCCGAGGCAGGCACCGAGGGCGCCGACCGGACCGTCGACGTCGAATCGGTCCAACCCCAGGGTCGCTACCGACGCAGCCAGCTCAACCCCAGCCACGCCGCCGACCCCGACACCATCCTCGCCCTGCGGCTCGACGGGGAACCGCTCCACATCGACCACGGGTTCCCGGTGCGGCTGCTCGGCCCCAACCGGCCCGGGGTCCTGCAGACCAAGTGGGTCTCGAGGTTGGAGGTGCACTGACGTGCGAGCGAAGCGAGTGCTGCAGGCCGACGGCGCGAGCGCCTTACGGCGACGCGCCGGCGATGGGTGTGGGGCGCAGCCCCACCGCGAGTGCTGACGTGGCGGAGCCGGAGGAACGGGGACCGTCGGGGTGGGCCTTCTGGGTGGCCGTTGCCGCCGGGTCGGCGCTCATCGGCTACGGGGTCGTGGGCCTGCTCCGCAACGCCGCGGACACGCATCCGCTCAACTTCGTCGTCTTCTTCGTCGGCAGCGCCCTGGCGCACGACCTGGTGCTGGCGCCGCTCGCCGTGGCCGTCGGTTGGTTCGGGTTGCGCCGGGTGCCAGCCACGGCGCGGCCGGCGGTCGCAGCCGCCCTCGTGGTGTCGGGCCCGGTGGCGCTCTATGCCTACCCGTTCGTCCGGGGCTACGGCCGCGACCCGAACAACCCGTCGCTGCTCCCCAACCGGTACGGCTGGGCGCTGGTCGGCATCCTCGCCCTGGTGGCGGTGACCGCCGCACTCTGGGGATGGTGGACGGCCCGGCACCGCCGGTTACGCGGTGGTAGCCCTCTGGAAGGCGCGGACGGCGAGGCTGAGGGTGAGCGTTGCGAACAGGGCGAGGACCGTGACGCTGAGGGCGGCCATGGCGGTCTCGGATCCCAGGTACCAGATGGCCTCGAGGCCTGAGTCGTCGCCCTGCATCATCCCGTGACGCATGACCGCGACCGCGTGGGTCCAGGGGCTGACGAGGGCGAACTGCTCGATGCCCGCCGGCAGGACGGTGATGGGGAACAGCGCACCGGACAGGAACCACGGGGTGACGCCGACCGCGGGGATGAGGGGCCCGTAGGCTTCCTGGCGTCCGATGCGCAGCGCCAGGATCTCGGCGACGCCGTAGATCGTGAGCGTCAGCAGCGCCGCGGCGGCGAGGAACCACACCACCCCCGACGGCGAGGTGTGGAACTCGGCGCCGCGAGCGACCGCGAGCCCGACGATGAGCGCGACCTGGACGAGGGCGATGGTGAGCACCCCGAGGGCGTTGGCGATGGTGATGGCACCCCGGGCGATCGGGGCGACGACCAGTTCGCGGGTGATGCCGTAGTCCTTGTCGACGATCACGTTGAGGCCGTTGAACATGGCGGTGAACGGCACCAGGAACGCCACCTGGCCGACGGCGACGTAGGTGTAGTAGTCGATGCTGGGGTCGAACCCGCCGAGCGCGGTGTCCAGCGCGGGTGCGACGACGAGGATCCACAGGATCGGGGTGGCGATCTGGCCAACGATCCCGCTGAGCGTCTTGGTGGTGACGGCGAGCCGCCGGCGGTACAGGGCACCCAACCCGGCGGTGGCGGCCAACGTCGCTGCGGTCACGAGCGCACTTCCTCGTCCTCGGGACGTATCGCGCCGGTGAGATGGGCGAACACGTCGGCGAGCGTCGCGCGCCGCACGGTGCTGCCCACGATCCCCAGGCCGTTGGGCTGCAACTCGGCGACCCGCGCGCCGAGAAGCGCTGCACGACGAGCTCGGCGGCGCCAAGGTCACCTTGATCTGGGACGGGCTGCCCTCCCACCGCAGCCGCCGCAT
>DASQUY010000368.1:0-2143 GCA_035641055.1 Acidimicrobiales bacterium
CGACCCCTCGAGCGGTCAATATGAAGGACTCCCCCCATGGCTCCCCGGCGGTGCTGGGGGGCTGATCCCTGGCCCCAATAAGAAGGACTCCCCCACGGCTCCCCCGCCATCGAGCATCCTTTTGGCGGTCAGTTCTCGAGCTCAACCGGCGCAAGGCTGCGAGGAGCATCCACTGCGCACACGGCGCGGCGGCCGGCCGAAGCATGCGTCGAACCGCGCCGCCATAGAATCACGCACCCGAACGGCGATCGCGCGAGAGCTTCGGGAGCAGGCCGGTCGAACCACAGGCTCGTCGCAGCCGGGCAACGTCGGTGGGAACTACACCTAGGTCGAGCCCGCTTGACTGACGACCAACCGGGACGAGTCAGCGGTTCGGCGACATGAACTGTTCGAACCAGGCGACCGTCCGCGTGCAGGCGTCGACCACCGCAGGGAAGGCGCGGACGCCGTGGCCCTCCTCCGGATAGAGGGCGACCTCGGCCTCGACGCCATGCTCGCGAAGGGCGCGGTAGAACTCGACCGCCTGACCGGGCGGCGTTCCCTTGTCGGTCAGTCCCGCGGTGAGGAGCGTCGGCGTCCGGGCCCGACCGGCGAACATGACCGGACTGCGATCGCGATACGGGCCGCCTGCAGTGGTGGGATCTGACCGCAGGAACTCGACGTCCCAGCCCCCCAGATTGCTTCCGAAGTGCTGGCTGTACCAGTCGGAGACCGGTGAGACCGCCACGGCCGCGGCGAAGCGGGCGTCGAGCGTCGGCAGCCAGCAGGCCATGAACCCGCCGTAGCTCCCGCCCGTGACACCGATCCGGTCGCGGTCCGCGACCCCTCGTTCCACCAGCGCGTCGATCCCGGCGAGGATGTCGCCCGCGTCGGCGCCACCCATGTCGCCGACCACCATCTCCGCGAACGCGCGACCCCGGCCGCTCGACCCCCGGGGGTTCGGCAGGAACACCGCGAAGCCGCGCGCCACCAGCAGCTGGGCGAGCGGGCGGGGCCACCGGCTCGTGTACGCCCATGTCGGTCCGCCGTGGACCATCACTACCAGCGCATGGGAGCCGGGCGTGGACGGGACGACGAGCAGGCCTTGGAGCTCGGTGCCGTCTGGCGCCGTCCAGCCGACCCCGTCGATCGTGCCGCTGCCCGTGGCCACGTACTCGGTGCCTTCGTGCTCGAAGGCGTGCAGCGTCTCGACCTTGCCGTCTCGGACAACCGCCACCTCCGGCGGCCGATCGTGGCCGTCGAGTGCCACGGCGATCGCCTCATCCCCGATCGGTCGACCGGCCGGGTACCAGGCCCCGCAGCTCTCGGTGGAGGTGGACCAGCGCTCGGTCGCGGCGCCGGTCGTCGCGTCGACCTCCCCAGCCACGCTCTCCAGGCCGCGGAGGCCGAGGTACACACATCTGTCCGCCGTGCGCCAGGCCACGTCCGACACGTCCACGCCGGCGGTGTCCACCCGCGTCGCCTCGCCGGTCCGAGGATCTATCAGGAGAAGGTCGCCCGCGACGACGACGCGGTCGCTGCAGAGCGCCTCCACGACGGCGAGACGCGTCCCATCCCGGTTTGGCGTCGGCAGGCCGAGCTGCACATCGCTCCGGAGCAGCTCGCGCTCCGCCCTGGTATCGGCGTCGATCAGGACGAGCGACGCGTTGTACCAGGCGCTCTCGTCGGGGGCCCTGGAGGCGATGGCGGCGATCGAACCGTCGCCACACCAGCTGGCTTCCCAGACGTTGGTGCCGTCCCCACTCAGCCGGCGCACCTCTCGACGCTCGAGCCCGAGGACCCATAGGCGCCGCCACTCGTGCTCGCCCCCGCTCTCGACGTGCGGGAGCCACGTGGGCGATCCGTCGGCGCCCTTCGTGACGCCCGATCCGCTCGCGGCCGGCCGGTCGGCGCCGAGCCCGGCGCTCACGAGGAGAAGGCGGGGCCCGTCGGGCGACCACGCCAGCGACTCGACCGTGCCCTCGACCTCCGGAAGGGAGACCGCCTCGCCGATCCGGTTCGACGACAGCACGAACGCCTGGAACCGTCCGGCCTCACGCCGATCCGAGAGGAAGGCGAGCGTGGACCCATCCGGCGACCAGCAGGGCAGGCGGTCGTCGTTCGGCCCGGCGGTGAGCTCCTCGACCTGCCCGGTCCCGACGTC
>DASQUY010000369.1:0-4169 GCA_035641055.1 Acidimicrobiales bacterium
CTGCTCGACGAACACGATCGCGTCCGGCAGCCCGTCCTGGCCCGGAGCCTGGCTCCCTCCCAGCCCGCCCTCGGCCCGTGGCGGCGCCGGGACGATCCCGCCCCGGTCCGACGACGTGGCGACGTCCGTCGGCTCGTCCGAGCCCGGCACGACGGCGGCGACGGCCACGCCGGCGCCGGCCAGGGCGACCGCTGCCGCGGCCGCCACCAGCCGACTCCGGTGCCGGGGCGTGGCCCGATCCGCGACCCGCGGCGCCGCCGTGGCGCTCCGGCTCGCGTGGAGCTGCGCCAGCTCGGCCCACAGGCGATCCTCGAACTTGGGCAGGAACAGGTGCTCGTGGTCGGCGACCATGATCAGGCCTCCTCTGGCTTGACGGCGAGCCTCGACTGGATGCGGCGCCGGCTGCGGTGCAGCCGCACGCGGGCGTTCGTGGGCGAGATGCCGAGGGCCGCTGCCGCCTCGGCGGGCGAGGCACCCGCCGCCACCAGCTCCAGCACGTCCCGTTCACCCGCCGGCGCGTCGCGCACCGCGTCACGGGCCTCGCCCGCCGCCCGGGCGGCGTCGATGGCCGCCTCGATGCGCTCGCTCTCGTCGGTGTCGAGCAGCTCGCGTCCGGCCACCCGTTCGAGGAGCCGCCGGTCCCGCTCCCGGCTGCGGTGGTGGTCGCCGATCACGCTGCCGGCGATCGACAGCAGGAAGGCGATCGGCTCACCCCGGGCCGCGTCGTACCGGTCGGCGACGCTCAGGAGACGGACGAACGTCTGGGCGACGACGTCCGCCACGTCGGCGGCACATGAGCACCTGGTGGCCGCGTAGGCCGTCACGCGGGCGACGTAGCGGCGGTACAGCGTCTCGAACGCGTCGACGTCGCCGGCCGCGCGAGCGAACAACGTGCGGTCATCCACGATCCTCACGCCCTGTGTACGTCGCCGTGTCGGCCAGCGTTACACGGCCTGGGTCAGTGGTGGAGGGTGAAGTGGTCGACCACTCGACCACCCGGAGCGATGGCACGGGCGTCGAATGTGGCGCCGCGCACCCGCACGTGCACGAAGTGGAGCACCGACTCGGCGACCGCCGTGAAGCTGCTCCGCCCGACCAGGGTGAGCTTGCAGCCGCCGCCGGTCACGACATGGGTGACCCCTTGTTGGGGTGTCGTGCGTTCGTAGTGATGGTCGTGGCCGGCGAACGCCAGGTCGACGCCCCCCTCGGAGAGCACGGGCTCGAGCGTCCGGCGCAGGGGCAGGCTGGACCCGTGGCGGCCGGACGAGTACGGGGGGTGGTGCATCAGCGCCACCTTCCAGGCGGCGCTCGACGCGGCCAGGGCGCCCGACAGCCAGCTGAGCTGCGTCGCTGCCGCCGGCCCGGGCGCCAGCAGGAGACCCGAGTCGATCACGAACACGTCGACCGGCCCGTGGCGGGCGCGGTAGTAGCTGCGCGGCTTGCCGAAGTGGCGCAGCTCGGCCGCGGCCTCGGCGGCCGGGTCGGGCACTCTGTGAGGCCGGTGCACGCCCTCGACGTCGTGGTTGCCGACCGCCAGCTCCCAGTGCACGCCGGCGTCGATCAACGGGCGGTAGGGCCGCGTGAAGACCGCCTCGAAGCGGTCGTCGATGTGGCCGTAGTAGCAGACATCGCCGGCCAGCAGCACCACCCCGTAGGGGCACTGCTCGTACGTGTGGGCCATCTGCCGGGCCACGGCCATGGCGTTGCGACGCCCCGACCCGTTGTCGCCGAGCACGGCGAACGACATCTCGCCGTCGTCCGCGTGCCATGCCTCGGGCACGAGCGTCATGTCGGGTGGCGAGCCGGGGAGGACATCCTCCCGCCAGCGAACGAGGTTCCACAGCCAGGCCAGGGGGCGCCGCCCGCCCCGTTCTCGGCCGTTGGACGTCACGCGGCGGCGAAGCCGCTGACCCGAAGCTCGGGGGCTGACTTGGGGGCCTCTTCGGGAGGCTTACCGCAGTCGGGTACCGGGACGAGCCGGGCCACCACGACGGTGGCCTCGAACGCCCGCCGCTGGCCGTCGGGTGCCTCGGCGTCGAGGCGCACCCGGGTCTGCCCATCGGCGGCCTCCAGGACCTGACCGCGGCGCCCGTGGTCGAGCCACGACCACCCGACGGCACGCAGGGCCTCACGGTCGGCGGCCTGAACCTCAGGCCCGTCGAGGCCGGTGCAGCCCCGGTAGAGGCGGGCAGCCTCGTCGACGTCGAGCGTGCGATCGGCGATTCCCACGAGCCGGGCACGGTCGAGGTAGGCCCACAGGGTGCCCTCGGGCAGCAGCACGCCGGTCGGCGCGAAGCGGTGGCCGCCGGTGTGGCTGGTGCGCCAGACGGGCACGTCGGCGTCCAACGCGGGGAGGGAGGTGGCCAGGCGGGTGCCGAGCGTGCCGCAGCAGGTGTCGCGGCGGCCGTGCGTGCACACGAGCACGTGCCGCCCGGGGGCCTCACCGTTGGCCGGGTTGGCCGGGCCGGCGGCCGCACCCTCGCTGTCGACGAGGGCGGCGACGGCCTCGGTCACGTCGCCGTCGGGGACCGTCCACTCCCGGCCCTCGTAGCTGACGAAGGGCCCCGGCGGCCGGGTGAACGAGACCAACCGGCGCCGGTCGGGGGCGCTGGTGGCGCCCGGGACCAGCCCCTGCACTCGCCGGCCGGCCGACCGCAGGGCCGGCGCGACCGACGCCAGCGCGTGGTGCTCGGTGATCTCGCGGGGCCACGGCAGCGGGATCTCCAGGAGGATGATCCCCTCGTAGCTGCCGGCCGAGCCCACCGGATCGAGGTCCTCGGCCCGGGCGAAGTTGGAGCAACGCGGCGCGGGCATGGGCCCAAGGATCGCTCCGCCGGCGTCCGGCGTGCGAACCGGCTCCCGTCCACCCGGCGGTCGAGGCAATGGCGAACGGTGCGCCGAGGCCGAGGCATGAGCGAACGGTTTCCGTTCGTCATTGCCTCGAGACGCCCTGAGCGTGAGTCATTGCCTCGAGACGTGGGGCTCGCGGGGCTCGTCGGCCGGTCGATCGCCCGCCGCGGCCGTGTCCGCGTCATCACCCACCGTGGCCGGCCACACCCGCCGGGCCGTCCCGACGGGGACCCGGCCGCGCCAGTGCATCGCTCGCCAGACGCCGCGGTAGCCGGGCAGGACGCCGCAGGCGATGAGGATGTGTCCGATCACGAGCGCCGTGAGCACGTACGTCGAGCCCCGGTGCACCCGCACCATGGTGGCGAATGTGGGGCCTCCCGACAGCGTGGTGAGGGCGACACCGCTGACGATCACCGTCCCGAGGGCCCCGACGAACGCCACGTTGGCCAGCCGCTGGCCCGGATCGAAGTGCCCGCGGTGCCGACCGAACCGGCCGGTCAACGCCCCCCGGGGCCAGCGCCAGAGCCAGCCGCCGTCGCCCCGGTTGAGCCGCGCCGTCTCGCGCACGAACGTGATCGTCCCCCGGATGCCGAGGATCGGTCCGCCGACGGCGATGCCGAGCAGCACCCAGCCGGCCGTGTTGTGGATCTCGGTGTCGGGCGTATCCAGCAGGTCGGCGAGAAGCGTCGGCTGTCCCTCGTGGCCGGTCCGCAACCACCAGCCCGTGGCGAGCAGGACGAAGGTCGTCAGGTACAGAGCTGCGTGCAGCCACCGGGTGGCCCGGCCGTTCCGGGCGATGGTGCCCCCGGTGGCCCCGACCGCTCGCGCCGGGTCAGTAGTCGTAGGGGTCGTCGCTGGACGTGGTGGTCGTGTCGCCACCGGCTCCGGCGCCTTCACCCACGGTCACGGTGATCTCGTCGCTCGCGTCGGTCAGGCTGTGGTCGGCGTTGGCGATGACTGCCTCGACCGTGTGCTCGCCAGGGTCGAGGTCTTGCTCCACCGTCCAGGGCTCATCGGCGCTGTAGACGATGTCGTACTCGCCGTCGGACGTGTTGCCGTCGTAGTAGAGGTGCACATGGTGCAGCCCGGTGTCGGGCTCACCCACGTCCACGGTCGGCTCCACCTGCACGTCGAACCCCGGCTCCACCGTGTCGCCGTCGCCGGGGGCCGTGATCGAGATCGTCATCTCGCCGTCTTCGGCACCCTCCTCGGCGCCGCCCTCGCCGGCATCGCCCTCCTGGGTGGGCTCGCCGGCCACGGTGTCGTCGCCGTCGTCGCTGCAGGCGGCGCCGACGAGCGCCAACGCCGCCAACGCCGCC
>DASQUY010000370.1:0-3219 GCA_035641055.1 Acidimicrobiales bacterium
CAACCTGGCGATCTCGGAGCGGGGTCTCGACGCGCTGCGCCGCGTCGGCCTGGAGGCCCGGGTCATGGCCGACGCCCTGCCGATGCGGGGCCGGATGGTCCACCCGGTCGACGGCTCGCAGGACTTCCAGCCCTACTCGCCGGACGGCCAGCGGGCGATCAACGCGATCGGCCGGGCGTCCCTCAACCGGGCCCTGCTCGATGCCGCCGAGGCGTCGCCGCACGTCGTGATCGCGTTCGACCACCGCCTGATCGAGCTGGTCCCTCGCACCGGCGAGATGACCTTCGACACCCCCGGCGGGAAGGTGCGCACCGAAGGGGGCGTGGTCCTGGGTGCCGACGGGGCCGGCTCGGCGGTGCGGGGGCAGCTCCTCGCCGCCGGCGCCCTCGAGGAGACGCTCGATTTCCTCGACTACGGCTACAAGGAGCTGCACATCCCGCCGCTCGACGGCGGGTTCGCGCTGGATCCCGGGGCGCTGCACATCTGGCCGCGGGCCACCTCGATGATGATCGCCCTGCCCAACCCGGACCGGTCGTTCACCTGCACGCTGTTCTGGCCGTACGGCGGCACCCGCAGCTTCGCCGCGCTGGGCAGCCCGGCGGCGATCGAGCGCCACTTCTGCACCCATTACCCCGACGTCGTGCCGCTCGCCCCCACCCTCGTCGAGGACTACCAGCGCAACCCGGTGGGGCCCCTGGGCACCGTCCACGCCGCGCCCTGGCACGCCCACGGACGGGTGGGTCTTATCGGCGACGCCGCCCATGCCATCGTCCCCTTCTACGGGCAGGGCGCCAACTGCGCCTTCGAGGACGTCGTCGAGCTGGACCGCTGCCTGGAGGAGACGGCAGGCGACTGGTCGGCGGCGCTGCCGCTCCTCGAGCGCCGCCGGCGGAGGCACACGGAGGCGATCGCCGAGATGGCGCTCGACAACTTCGTGGAGATGCGCGACCGGGTGGCCTCGCCGGTCTTCCGGTTCGGCAAGCGGTTCGAGCACGCGCTGGAGCGGGCCCTGCCGGGGATCTACGTGTCGCGCTACGAGCTGGTGTCGTTCTCCACCAGGCCGTACGCCGAGGTGCGGCGGCGCGTCCGGCTCCAGCACGGGATGGTGGCGGGGGGCGCGGCGCTGGCGGCGGGGGTGGCCGCCGCTGCGCTCGGCCGAACGCTCGCACGACCCGGAAGGAGTAGACGGTGAGCGACGCCAAGGTCGTGGCCGGCAAGGCGCCACCCCGGGGCCGCTACCCCCACGTGAAGGTCGCCGGTGGCTTCGCCTTCGTCTCCGGCACGAGCAGCCGTCGGCCCGACGGCAGCATAGCCGGGGCCGAGGCCGACGAGCTCGGGGCCACTCGGCTCGACATCCGAGGGCAGACCCGGGCGGTCATCGAGAACCTGCGCGACATCCTCGCCGCCGTGGGTGCCGGGCTGGGCGACGTCGCGTCGGTGACCGCGTATCTCGTCAGCATGGATGACTTCGACGGCTACAACGAGGTCTACGGAGAGCACTTCGACGTGACCGGCCCCGCCCGCACCACCGTCGCCGTCCACCAGCTGCCCCACCCGCACCTGCTCATCGAGATGCAGGCGATCGCCGCCCTGCCCAAGCAAGGAGGAGGCGTCCCATGACCGAGATCCGCCCGGCCGTGAACTTCTCGGACTGGATCGCCGAGAACCGGCACCTGCTCGCCCCGCCGGTCGGCAACAAGGAGATGTTCCCCGGCGGCGCCGACTTCGTCACCATGGTCGTCGGCGGCCCCAACCAGCGCACCGACTACCACGTCGACCCCTACGAGGAGCTGTTCTACCAGGTCAAGGGGAACATGCACGTGAACCTCATGACCGAGGACGGCCCCGACCGGGTCGACATTCGGGAGGGCGAGATGTGGGTGCTGCCCCGCAACGTGCCGCACTCGCCGCAGCGCCCGGAGGCCGGCTCGATCGGGCTGGTCGTCGAGCGGGTCCGCGAGGAGGGCACCACCGAGCGGTTCCGGTGGTACTGCCCCAACTGTGATGCCCTGGTGCACGACGTCGAGCTGCAGGTGCGCGACATCGTCGCCGACCTGCCGCCCGTCTTCCGTGCCTTCTACGAGAGCGAGGAGGCCCGCACGTGCGGTGAGTGCGGCACCTTGCACCCCGGCCAATCCGCGAACCGGTTGTAGCTATGCGGCATATGGCCGGACAGCTACAACCAGAACGGGGGTGACGGGGTGACGGACCGGCCGGTGATCGACGTCCACACCCACGTCGTCCCCCGAGGATGGCCCGACCTGCGGGCGGTGACCGGGAGCGACGGCTGGCCCTGGCTGCGCATCGACGGCGAGCGCGAGGCCATGATCATGGTCGGCGAGGTCGAATACCGGCCCATCGGTGCGGAGTGCTGGGACGCCGCCGACCGTCTCGCCGACATGGCGGCCGACGGCATCGACCGCCAGGTGGTGTCGCCGACGCCGCTCTTCTTCGGCTACGAGCGGCCCGCGGGCGAGGCGATCAAGGTGGCGCGCATCTTCAACGACCTGAACCTGGAGTGCGTCGCCGCCGGGGGCGACCGGCTCATTCCCTTCTGCCAGGTCCCGCTGCAGGATCCCGACGCCGCCTGCCGGGAGCTCGACCGGTGCCTCGCAGCCGGGCACGTCGGGGTCGAGATCGGCAACCACGTCGGCGACCGCGACCTCGACGACGCGGGCGTGGTCGAGTTCCTACAGCACTGCGCCGAGGTGGGGGCTCCGGTCTTCGTCCACCCCTGGGACATGCCGAGCGGCCCGAGGCTCGACCGCTGGATGGCGCGCTGGCTGTCGGGCATGCCGGCCGAAACCCACCTGTCGGTGCTGGCCATGATCCTCGGCGGCACGTTCGACCAGGTGCCGAACTCGCTGCGGCTGTGCTTCGCCCACGGCGGCGGCAGCTTCCCGTTCTGGCTCGGCCGGCTCGACAACGCCTGGCACCGCCGGGGCGAGCTGGTACGCGGCCGGTCGTCCCGGCCTCCCGGGGACTACGCCGACCGGTTCTTCGTCGACAGCGCCGTCTTCCACCCCTCGGCGCTGCGTCTGCTCATCGACACCGTGGGCGAGGACCGGGTGATGGTCGGGAGCGACTATCCCTACCCGCTGGGCGAGCGCCCGGCCGGACAGGTGGTGCGCCAAGCCGAGTTCCTCGACGAGGCACAGCGGGCCAAGCTCCTCTCGGGCAACGCCCTGCGGTTCCTGGGGCTGGCCTGACCGGGAGCCG
>DASQUY010000371.1:0-5105 GCA_035641055.1 Acidimicrobiales bacterium
CCCCCGCCTCGACCGCCGCTGGCTCGACGAGGTCGCCCGGTGACTGCGGCCACCACTAATGAACTTGCGGTGGTTAGAGGGGTCATAGCCCCCTTAACCACCGCAAGTTCGGTCTTGTGGTGGAGGGCGCCCCCGTGAGCGACCTCATAATCGATGGGGTGCACGTGCGGTTCGGGGACCGGGTCGTGCTCGACGGCGCCAGCCTCGCCGTGCCCGCCCGCTCGACCTGCGCGCTCCTGGGGCCGTCCGGCGCCGGCAAGACGACGCTGGTGCGGGTCGTGGCCGGCCTGCTCGCCGCCGACGCCGGGGACGTGCGGATCGGCGGCCGGTCCGTCCTCGACCGGCGGCCGGAGCACCGGCCGGTGGCGATGGTGTTCCAGGAGCCGCGGCTGTTCCCGGCGCTGTCGGTGGCCGAGAACGTCGCCTATGGGCTGCGGGCCCGTCGGGTCCCCCGGGCCGAGCGCCTGGCGCGCACGCAGGCGCTGCTGGCCGAAGTGGGCCTGGCCGACCGGGGCGGGGACCGGCCGGCGACCCTCTCGGGCGGGCAGCAGCAGCGGGTCGCGCTCGCCCGAGCCCTGGCGGCGGAGCCGGCGGTGCTGCTGCTCGACGAGCCGCTGAGCGCCGTCGACGGGCCGGCGCGCGCCGAGCTGCGCGAGCTGATCCGCACGCAGGTGGCCGCCCATCCGGCGACGACGGTCGTCGTCACCCATGACCTGGCCGACGCCACCGCCCTCGGCGACCGCGTGGCGGTGCTGCACGGGGGCGAGATCCGACAGTGCGCCGATCCCACCACCCTGTTCGACCGACCCGCCGGCCCCGACGTGGCGGCGCTGTGCGGCAACCCGAACGTGCTGGTGGCCCCCGTCCGGCGGGGTCGGGTGGCGCTGGGATCCGTGACCGCCGCGGTGGGCGGGCCCGACGGTCCGGCGCGGCTGACCGTCCGGCCCGAGCACGTGCGCCTCGGCGACCCGGCCGGGCCGCCGGCCCGCGTCACCAGGCTCGAGCGCCGCGGGGCCGACGTGCGGGTTCAGCTCTCGGGACTCCTCGGCCAGCTCGAGGCGCTCGTGCCCGCCGGGTCGTCACCCGCCGTCGGGGACGATGTCTGCGTGGGTGTGCCCGCCGACCGGCTCTGGCGGTTCCCCGACGCCGACGGCGGTGCCCCGTGAGCGAGCGCCGCCCGCACGAACCAGAGGCGCTGGACCACCGTGATCCCGACCAGCCCGGTGAAGCTCCAGGCGATGACGGCGGCGTGCTCGGGGAGCAGGCAGAACGCGGTGTAGGCGAGGATCGTCTCGGTGCCCTCGGCCAGGCCGCCGACGAAGTGCAGCGAGCGCTCGTCGCTCCGCTCGCGCCGGAGGCGCTCGGCCACGCTCGACCAGGCGAGGAACGCCGTGCCGGACAGGTAGTAGGCGACGAGGAGGGCCACGCAGGCCAGCCGGGCCTCCGGGACCGCCACCGCCACGCCCAGCACGAACCCGGCGTAGACGGCGAAGTCGGCGACGATGTCGGCGAACCCGCCGCCCTCGGAACCCTCGGGGCCGCCCCCTGCGGCGCCCCGGCGCCGCGCCAGCGGGCCGTCGAGCCCGTCGGCCAGGCGGTTGGCCAGCCACAGGCCGAGGGCCAGGTTCCAGCGGCCGGCGCCGGCGGCGATGCAGGCACCGACACCGAGCACGAAGCCGACCCCCGTGACCGCAGCGGGGCTCACGCCGCCGCGGTCCAGCCCGGCCGCCAACCGGTCGAGCGGCCCGGCGACGAGGGCCCGCGCCCGGGCGTCCAGCACCCTCAGCCCGCCCCCGCCCCGACCCACGGGCTGCCGGTGGGCGCCATCCCCGCGGTGGCGATCGTCGTCGTGCTCTTCACGGGGGCCATGGTGGGCGCGGCGTGGACCTCGGTGCACCCCGGCGCCATCGTCGGGGGCTCGCTCGGTGCCGGGGCGTGGCGGGAGGTGCTCGCCGACCCGGCGTTCCGGCGGGCGCTGGCGTTCACGCTGTGGCTGGCGGTCGCCTCGACCGCGCTGGCGGTCCCGGCGGCGCTCGCCCTGGCGGTGGCGGTTCGCCGGTCCTCGCTCGCCCGCCTGGGCGTGGCCGCTCCCGTTCCCGTGCCCCACCTGGTGGTGGCCGCCCTGGCCGTCCTGTGGCTCGGACCGGGGGGACTGGCCGACCGCCTGCTCGGCGGCCTCCCCGTCGAGCTCGTGGGCGACCGAGCGGGCGTGGGCATCATCCTCACCTACCTCTACAAGGAGGCGCCGTTCCTGGCGCTCATCGTGCTCGCCGCCTGGGACCGCGCCACCGACGACCTCCTGGAGGCGGCCGCGGCCTTCGGAGCGGGGCCGGTGCGCCGGACGCTCGACGTGCTCGTCCCCCGGGTGGCCCCGGCCCTGGCCCTCGGCGCCGCCGTGGTGGCCGCCTTCGTCGTGGGCGCCACCGAGGTGCCCCTCCTCGTGGGGTCATCCGGCCGCGACACGCTCGCCACCCACTCCCTCGACCTCACCCGGCTCGGCGGCCCGGCGGCGCGCGCCCAGGCGGCGGCGGTGCTCCTCGTCGCCGGCGCCCTGGCCGCCGCCCTCGTCGTCCCCGTGGCGCTGCTGGCCCGGAGGTTCCGGCCGTGACGCGACGTTTCGCCGCGGGCGCCCTGGTCGTGCCGCTGCTGGCACTGGTGCTGCAGGCGGCCGCCGACCAGTGGACGGGCGCCGCCGTCGTCCCGCAGCGGCTGGGGGCGCGGGGCTGGCGGGCGGTGGTCGACGACCCCCTGGTGGGCAGGGCCATCGTCAACTCGGCCGTCGTCGCCGGCCTCGCCCTGGCTCTGGCGCTCCCGCCCGCCTGGCTCGCCGCCCGGGCGCTGCACGAGACCGCCGGGCGCGCCCGCGCCGCGCTCGTCGCCGTGCTGCTGGCACCGCTGATCGTCCCCCAGCTCGCCGTGGGCACCGGGCTCACCACCTGGCTGCTGCGCCTCGGCCTCGCCGACACGCTCTTCGGCGTCGCCCTCGCCCACCTGGTCTACGTGCTGCCCTACGTGGTGGTGGCCCTGGCGACCGCGTTCACGCCCGAGCTGCGCGCCCGGGAGGAGGCGGCCGCGGTGCTCGGCGCCGCGCCGCTCCTGCGGTTCCGGACGGTGACGCTCCCCGCCTGCCTCCCCGCGCTCGCACTGGGGGTGGCCCTCGGCTTTGCCGTGTCCTGGAGCCAGTACGGCACCAGCCTGGCCGCCGGCGGGGGGCTGCCGATGCTCCCGCTCGTGACCGTCCCCTTCGTGCGGGCCGACCCGCAGGTCGGCGCCGCCCTCGTCCTCGTGCTGGTCGCCCCCGCGCTCGTCATCGCTGGCGCCGCCGTTCTCCTGTCCCCCCGCACGCCCGCACCCACCCCGGAGGTCCCATGATCCCCCTCCTCGCCCGCCGCCTCGCCGAGATCGAGCGCCGCACCCGCCCCGTCGACCCCGAGGTGCAGCGGGCGCTGGACGAGCGCTGGGCCGACCTGCCCGACCACGTCAAGACCCCCGCCCAGCTCATGGGCAAGAAGACCACCAGCTGCGAGGGCACCCACGGCGTGTTCCCGGCCTGCGACTTCGCCTGCAAGCCCTGCTACCACTCCACCGAGGCCAACCGCGTCCGCATCGACGGACCCCACACCGTCGAGCAGGTCGACCGCCAGATGGCCTACCTGCGGGCCCGCCGGGGTCCCGGTGTGCACGCCCAACTCATCGGCGGCGAGGTGTCGCTGCTGAGCCCCGAGGACCACGCCGCCGCGCTCGAGGCGATGCACCGCCACCAGCGGTTCCCCATGAGCTTCACGCACGGCGACTTCGACTACGACTACCTCGAGCGCCTTGCCGTCCGGCCCGACGGCACCCGCCGCTTCGATGTGCTGGCCTTCGCCCTCCACTTCGACACCACCATGCACGGCCGCCGGGGTGCCCCCCACCCCACCGACGAGCGGGAGCTGCACCCCTTCCGCGAGCGGGCGGTCGCCCTGTTCGAACGCCTGCGGCGCGAGCACGGCGTGCGCCACCACTTGGCGCACAACATGACCGTCACGCCCGCCAACCTGGGCCAGATTGCCGACGTCGTGCGCGACTGCCGGGCGCTGGGCTACCGAGTGTTCTCGTTCCAGCCCGCCGCCCACGTCGGTAACCAGCGGCGCTGGGACCAGGACTACCGCACCATGACCGACGACGACGTGTGGGCCGAGATCGAGCGTGGCGTCGGCGCCCGCCTCCCCTACCGCGGCCTGCAGATGGGCGACCTGCGCTGCAACCGGGCCACGTGGGGCCTGTGGGTCGGCGACCGCTACGTGCCCGTCGTGGACGACACCGACCCCCGTGACCTCCGCGCCCGCGATGCCTTCTTCCGGACGTTGCCGGGCAGCTTCCTGTTCGTCCCCCGGCCGATCATGGTCGCCCGCATCGCCCGGAGCCTGCTCGTCCACCGCCGCGACGCCGCTACCGGGCTGGCGTGGGCGGCCCGGCTCCTGCGTCGGGCCGGCGGCCCGCGTGCCGTGCTCGGGTCACGGGTGCACCCGACCACCTACGCGATGCACAGTTTCATGGACGCCGCCGACGTGGCGCCCGCCTGGGAGCTGCTCAAGCGGGGCGAGGTCGCCGACCATCCCCGGATCCGGGCCACCCAGGAACGCCTCCAGGCCTGCGCCTACGCCATGGGCCACCCCGAGACCGACGAGATCGTGCCCGCCTGCGTCCAGCACGGCGTCCTCGATCCCGCCGAGAACGCCCAGCTCGCGGTGCTGCTCCCCCGGGGGCGCCGGCAGGAAGCCCCGGCCTCCGGTTGGCGGCCGCCCGGCGTCAGCCCCCCAGAGCTCCTTCGACGGTCCACAGGCGGTCGCCGGTGAGGCCGTACAGGTCCTCGCCCACCGCCGCCACCGACGTGAGCGACTCCCCGTCGCCGTCGAGGACGGTGCGCGGCTCGTCCGGCTGCGCGGGATCGATCAGCGTCACACGCTCCCCGGGCTGCACCACCAAGATGCGGCCATCCTCGGTGGCCGTCACCGAGCCGAGCGCATCGTCCTCCTCGCCGACCAGCAGCCCCTCGCCGTCGAAGCCCGGCCCGAAGAGCCGCAGGGTGCGGACCCCCGTGGAATCGGTCACCACCGCCACCG
>DASQUY010000372.1:0-2173 GCA_035641055.1 Acidimicrobiales bacterium
GGTACGAGCGCTCGGCCTAGCGCCCCGGGGGGACGGACGTCCGGTGAACCCACCCGTCGCCCTCGGCCGAGGCGTCGTCGTCAACGTCGGGGACCCCGTGCCCGAGCCGTGGGCGGGCGCCCGGACGGTCACCGTCGACGAGGCCGCGCTCGCCGATCCTGCCCCGGTCGTCGCCACCCTGCACGAGGCGTGGGCACGGCGCCGGCCCCTGGTCGTGGCGTTGGGGGTCGACCCCGGGCGGTTCCGCGAACCGCGGAGCGTCGAGGCCCCCGAGCCGTGGCGCCTCGACCCCGGCCTCGAGCTCTGGCACGACCGGCTGCACTTCCTCGTGTGGGCCAACACCTACGACGCCCGGGACGGGCGGCCGCCCGTGTGGTGGTGGGGGCGCAAGGCCCAGCGCCTGGGAGCGACCCTCCCCGGCGGCGACCTCGGCCCCGGCTCCGATCCCGGCGCCGGGGACGTGGTGCTGCCCGACGGCACGCCGGCGTGGATCGACGGGGGTCCCCGGGGCGGCCTTTCCCCGGACGCGGTCGATGCCGCCCCCGTGGTCCACGCCGAGTCGGTCGAGGCCGGCCGGCTCGCGCCGGTACCGCCCCCCACGCAAACTGGGTGCAGCTATGCGGCATATGACCGCACAGCTGCACCCAGAACGGAAGGAGGAGGGCTCGCCCCCGACCAGCTGCGGGCGGTGACGCACGGGGCGGGCCCGGCGCGGGTCATCGCCCCCGCGGGCTCCGGCAAGACCCGGGTGCTCACGGAGCGCCTGCGGCACCTGGTGGTCGAGCGGGGCTACGAGCCTGCCGGCGTGGCAGCGGTGGCGTACAACCGCAAGGCGCGCGACGAGATGGTCGAGCGCACGCCCGACGTGCGCGGCCGCATCCTCACCCTCAACGCCCTCGGCTACGAGATCGTCGCCGCCGCCCTCGGACGCCGCCCCGAGGTGCTCGAGGTGCGCGAGGTGCGCCGGCTCCTCGAGCCCCTCGTCCCCCGGTCCGCCCGGCGCCTCAACACCGACCCCCTGGCGCCCTACGTCGAGGCGCTCTCGGCGGTGCGGCTGGGGCTGCGCGACCCGGCCGAGGTCGAGCGCGAGCGCGGCGACGTGCCCGGCCTCGCCGACGCCGTCCCCGCCTACCGGGCCGCGCTCCGGGAGCGCGGGGTCATCGACTTCGACGAGCAGGTGCTGGTGGCCATCGAGCGGCTGCTCGCCGACGGCGAGCTCCGCCGGACCCAGCAGGCGCGCCACCGCCACCTGCTGGTCGACGAGTTCCAGGACCTCACGCCCGCGCACGTGCTCCTCATCCGGCTGCTGTCGGCGCCGCGCTTCGACGTGTTCGGCGTCGGCGACGACGACCAGGTCATCTACGGGCACGCCGGGGCGTCGCCGCGGTTCCTGACCGAGTTCGGTGGCTACTTCCCCCACGCCGCCGAGCACGCCCTCGAGGTGAACTACCGCTGCCCGCCCGTCGTGGTCGACGCCGCTCGCCGCCTGCTCACCCGCAACCGGGTGCGGGTGCCGAAGCGGATCCGGGCGGGACGGGCCGAGGCGCCGGCCGAGCCGGTGGGGGACGCGGCGCCGACGGGCACGGCGCTCGACGTGCGGCAGCACGCCCCGGAGGCGGGGGCGACCGAGCTGGTCGACGTCGTGCGGGGATGGGTGGGCGAGCCCGGCGTCCGCCCCACCGACGTCGCCGTCCTCACCCGCGTCGGCTCGCTGCTGCTCGCGCCGCACGTGGCGCTCGTCGAGGCCGGGGTGCCCGTCGCCTCCATCCTGCGGGTCGACGTGCTCGGGCGCACGGGGCTGCGGGCCGCGCTCGCCTATCTCCGCATCGCCGCCGACCCGGGGCGCATCGACCCCCGCGACCTCCTCGAGGTGTACCGCCGACCGAGCCGGGGGCTGCCGCGATGGATCGACCGGTGGCTGGGGCGATGCCACTCCGTCGACGATGTGTCCCGGGCCGCCACGCGCATCGACGACGGCAAGGTGGCGGACAAGCTGGACGTCCTGGCCACCGAGCTGTCGTCGCTCGCCGAGCTCGCCCGGGCGGGCACCACGCGGGATGTCCTCGAGGAGGTGCGGGACGCCATCGGCCTCGGCCAGGCGGTCGAGGCGCTCGACGCCTGGGGCGTCGCCCGGGGCGGCGGCGAGTCCCACCGCGACGACCTGGAGGCGCTG
>DASQUY010000373.1:0-2498 GCA_035641055.1 Acidimicrobiales bacterium
CCGGGTGCCGCTGCACCACATGCGCTCCGGGCAGATGACCGACGACGACTGGGGTCGGATCGCCCGCCGGACCGGCGAGGTGTCCAGTGCGCCACTGTTCATCGACGACTCGCCGAACATGACGATGATGGAGATCCGGGCAAAGTGCCGGCGGCTCAGGCAGCGCCACGACCTGCGCCTCGTGATCATCGACTACCTGCAACTGATGACCAGCGGCAAGCGGGTGGAGAGCCGGCAGCAGGAGGTCGCCGAGTTCTCCCGAGCGTTGAAACTGCTGGCAAAGGAGTTGGACGTCCCCGTGGTCGCGATCAGCCAGCTCAACCGCAGTGCCGAGCAGAGGACCGACAAGAAGCCCATGCTGGCCGACCTACGCGAGTCGGGCAGCATCGAGCAGGACTCCGACATGGTCATCCTGCTGCATCGCGAGGACGCGTACGAGAAGGAGTCGCCGCGGGCCGGCGAGGCCGACTTCATCGTGGCCAAACACCGCAACGGCCCGACGGCCACGATCACCGTGGCCTTCCAGGGCCACTACAGCCGCTTCGTCGACATGGCCACCTAGCCTCGGCTCGTACCTGTCGAGATGCAGCAGCAAACTTTGCGAATCGCAACATCCATGCAAAGAAGGGAGAATCGGTAGACATTCACCGTCGGTAGGCGCACTCAGGGCACTGCCCGACGCCGATCCCCCGAACCTAGAGGGCACGCTTGTTTCCGGGCGGTGGCAGCCGGGCTCGCGCCTATCCTCGGGAGATGCCTGTGGTGGGCACGAAGCTCCATCTCCCGTCGCCGCGACGGCAGCTCGTAACCCGGCCCCGGCTCACCGACCAGCTCTCGAGCCCGCCCGGGGTGATGCCGCGGCTGGTTCTTATCACCGCCCCCGCGGGTTTCGGCAAGACCACCCTGCTCACCCAGTGGCTGAGCGAGCAGGAGGCGGATGGCTGCCGGGTGGCGTGGCTGTCCCTCGACGCCGAGGACAGCGACCCTCGGCGGTTCCTCACCCACGTCGTCGCGGCGCTGCAGACCAGAGCACCGCAGGCCGGCGTCGAAGCGCTCACCCTGCTGGAGGCCGAGGACGCGTTGTCGTCGGAGGCGGTCCTGGTGAGCCTGGTCAACGATCTCGACGCCGTCGGGGAGCCGATGGTCCTGGCGCTCGACGACTACCACGTCATCGAGTCCGCCGAGGTCCACGAAGCGTTGACGTTCCTGCTCGACCACCTGCCGGCCCACGCATGGGTCGCCATCACGACCCGGGCCGACCCACCGCTTCCCGTGGCGCGCCTGCGCACCCGCGGCGAGCTCCTCGAGCTGCGCGCCGCCGACCTGCGGTTCACCACCCACGAGGCCCAGGCCTTCCTCAACGACGTGATGGGCCTGAACCTCGACCCCGCCCAGGTCGCCGCGCTCGACCGTCGCACCGAAGGCTGGGCCGCCGGCCTGCAGCTGGCCGCGCTGTCGATGCGCAACCGCACCGATCCGGACGAGTTCGTCGCGGCGTTCACCGGCAGCCACCGGTTCGTCCTCGACTATCTCGTCGAAGAGGTGCTCCGCACCCAGCCCGACGACGTCCGGGACTTTCTCCTCGACACCGTCGTCCTCAATGAGCTGACTGGCCCTCTGTGCGACGCGTTGACCGGCGACGACAACGGCCGCGAACGGCTCGAGGAGCTGGAGCGTGCCAACCTCTTCCTCGTCCCGCTCGACGACCACCGCCGGTGGTACCGCTACCACCACCTGTTCGCCGACGCGCTCCGCGCCCGCCTGCGGGCCCAGCACCCTGACCGGGTGCCGGTCCTGCACCGAGCCGCCTGCCGGTGGCACACCGACCACGGCAACATCGCCGACGCCATCACCCACGCGGTCGCCGGTGGCGACAACGAGCGCGCCGCCGACCTGGTCGAGCTCGCCCTACCCGACCTGCGCCAACGGCGCCAGGACCGCACCCTGCGGGCGTGGCTGCGCGAGCTCCCACACGACGTCGTACGCCGCCACCCCCTGCTGTGCACTGCCCTGGCCTGGTCACGGCTGTCCGAGGGCGACCTCGACGGCATGAGCACCTGGCTTGACGACGCCGACAGCGCGCTCGCGGCCCGGCCGGACCGACCTGCCGGGAGCAGCTCCGTCAACCCGGACGGGCCACGGGCCGGCGCTGTTCGCGCCGCCGAGCAGGAGCTGCGGGCCCTGCCGGCCACCATCGCGATGTACCGCGCCTCGGCGGCCCAGGCGCGCGGGGACACCGCCGGCACGATCGCGCACGCCGGCCGCGCCCTGGAGTTGGCGGGCCCCCACGACCATTTCGCTCGCGGCGGCGCCGCCGGGTTCCTGGGTCTGGCCGCCTGGGCCAGCGGCGACCTCGACACGGCGGTCGACACGTTCACCCAGGCCGTCGACAGCCTGCGGGCGGCAGGCAACGTCGCCGACGTGCTCGGCGCGACCGTGGTGCTCGCACAGATGTGGCTGGCCCGCGGACGACCCGATGAGGCGCGGCGGTTGTACGA
>DASQUY010000374.1:0-2380 GCA_035641055.1 Acidimicrobiales bacterium
CCCCAGCCAGAACGCGACGTACACGATCGTCAGCACGAGCCAGAACAGCATCCGCCACACCTCCTCAGGGCTGGGGATGATGCCCGGGCCTCGTTTGTCAACCCAACGGCGGGCGGCGGTACGCTGGGGGTGTGCCGGAGCTTCCCGAGATGCAGGGGCTCGCCGAGCGGCTGGAGGTCGCCGTGGGCCAGGCTCTGTTCGCCGGGGCGGATCCGCACCAGTTCTCGGCGCTGAAGACGTTCGATCCGCCGCCCGAGCGCCTGGTCGGCCGTCCCCTGGTCGGCGTGACCCGCCGCGGCAAGTTCCTGGTGCTGGACTTCGACGGGCCTCGCCTCCTCGTGCACCTGTCGCAGGGAGGCCGGGTAGACGTGGAGGATCCGCCCAAGTCGACGAAGCCGCGCGGAGCGGTGGTGCGGCTGCGGTTCCAGGGGGGGCCGGCCGTCCTGGTCAAGGAGTTCGGGACGGAGCGGAAGGCCGGCTGGTGGGTCCTGGCCGAGGGCGACGATGGCCCGCTGGCCAGTCTCGGGCCGGAGCCGTTCTCCTTGGCGTTCGAGTCGCTGCTGCTCCACGGCGACGACACCAGACGCGTCCACACCATCCTGCGCGACCAGCGGACCGTGGCCGGGATCGGCCGCGGGTACGCGGACGACATCCTCCACCACGCCCGGCTGTCGCCGTATGCCGTGTTGGTCAAGCTGTCTCCCGAGGAGCGGCGATCGCTTCTCGACGCGGTGCGCGCCATCCTCGGCGACGCGCTCGAAGAGGAGCGGCAGCGTTCGGGCGGGCTCCCCACCAGGATCGGCGACCACTACACCGTGCACCGCCGCCACGGCACGCCGTGCCCTCGATGCGGGAGCGACCTGCGACGGGTCTCGTACGAGTCCCACGAGGTGACCTACTGTCCGGCGTGTCAGACCGGTGGGAAGGTCCTGGCCGACCGCCGGTTGAGCAGGCTGGTGCGCTAGGGGTGGGGTAGATGGTGTCGTTCGTGTTCCGGGAGCCATGGTGCGCGCCTCCGCGCACCGATGGAATGGCGAGAAGGGGCTACTCAGTCCCGATCGTCCACGCCTGGGCTCATCGGCGTCGCAGGAGCGACGCGGCCAGGGTGAGCCCGGGACCGAATGCCACGGCCACCACGGGCCCCGCCGGCAGCGACCCGGCCACGAGGCGCTGCAGGATCAGGAGCAAGCTGGCCGAGGAGGTGTTGCCGCACTCGCGGAGGATCGTGCGAGAGACGTCGAGCGCGGCCTCGTCGAGAGCGAGTTCCCGCTCGGCGATCTCGAGGATGCGCGGCCCGCCGGGATGCACCGCCCACCCGGCCACGTCGGCGAGGCCGAGGCCGCTGCGGGCCAGCAGCCCCTCGACGGTGGGGCGGATGAGGCCGGCCAGCACGTCGGGGACGTCGGCGGCCAGGCTCATCCGGAAGCCGCGGTCGGTGACGTCCCACGTCATCAGGGGCGCCGCCTCGGGCTCGGTCCGGGTGACGGTGTCGACGACCTCCAGCCCGGCCGCGGTCGGGGAGACCACGCAGGCAGCCGCGGCGTCGCCGAACAGCGCGTGGACGAGCACCTGCTCGGGGTCGTGGGTGGCGGGCTGGACGTGCAGGCTGGACAGCTCGACGCAGAGCACCACCGAGGTGCGGTCCCGGGCCCGGGCGGCGTCGGCGGCCACGGCGATGGCCGGGAGGGCGGCGAAGCACCCCATGTGACCGATGTGCAGCCGCTCGGTGTCCGGACGCATCCCCAGGTCGCGAGCGAGCAGCACATCGAGGCCCGGCGTGGAGTAGCCGGTGCACGAGACGACGGTGAGCTGATCGATCCGCGAAGGATCGATGCCCGCATCGTCGAGGGCCCCGGTCACGGCCTCCTTGCCCAGCGGCGTCGCTTCCTCGACGAACCGGCGCATGCGGGCCTCCGTGCCCCATCCGCTGAGGTCCTCGGTGCGCGGATCCGCGACGCGGCCCCGGCTGCGCACGCCCACCGCCCGCCAGATGGCCGCGGCTCGCGGCGCCCCGGCGAAGCGCTCGGCGAAGACCTGGTCCCACAGGGAGCGTTGGTCGGCGACGGCGGGAACCGCGCGGCCGAACCCCGTGATCGCCGCGGTCACCACGGCCGCGCCCCTTCGGACTGCGGGTCGAGCCCCAGGGCGGTGACACCCAGCAGATCCGCGGCGACGTCGCTCGAGGGCGGCATCAGCGCGCCCATGCGAGCGTCCCGGAGGATGCGCTCCAGCGCCGACCCGCGCTTCAGCGCCCCCAGCCCGCAGGCCTCGGTGAGCGACGAGGCCGCCTCCTGGACGGTGTCGCCGGCCAGGAGCTTGGCCCGATACACCCACCGGTTTGTGTCGGGATCGCCGGGGCGAAGATCGACGAGGCGGGCGG
>DASQUY010000375.1:0-4978 GCA_035641055.1 Acidimicrobiales bacterium
ATCGGGGCCAAGGCGGGATCATCGCCGGTGAGTCCATCGCGACAGGACACCCTGGCTACGCCAGCGAGAGCCGGGCCGGGCCGGCCACATCAGCCACACGACGACCGCCAGCACCGGCAGCAGGAGACCTGCCGCGAGTCCCGGGCGCTCGCCGTACCCCTTGCGGTCCGACAGCCACGAGGCCGCGATCGCCGAGCCCAGCCAGGCATACAGCAGCCACAGCGCCGTGGCCCCGATCACCGGTAGGAGCCTCGCCGCCGTGCGGGGTCGGTGTCGCTCATGTCCCCAGGTACGCCCGCTGGACGTCGGCGCTGCTCCGGATGGTGGCGGAGTCGCCCTCCAGGACCACCGTTCCGGCTTCCAGGACGTAGGCCCGGGAGGCCGTGTCGAGGGCGTAGTTGGCGTTCTGCTCGACCAGGACGATGGTGGTGCCCTGAGCCCGGATCTCGGCGATCGTCTGGTAGATCCGGTCCACGAGCTTCGGAGCCAGACCCATCGACGGCTCGTCGAGGAGGAGCAAGCGGGGCCGGGCCATGAGCGCACGACCCATGGCGAGCATCTGCTGTTCGCCTCCGGACATGGTGCCCGCCGCCTGGTTGCGTCGTTCGGCCAGTCGCGGGAACAGCTCGAGCACCCGATCGAAGTCGTCACGCAGGTCGCCGTCGCGCCGCAGGTGAGCTCCCATCTCGAGATTCTCGATCACGGTCATGCGCGGGAACAGCCGCCGGCCCTCCGGAACGTGGGAGATCCCCAGGCGGACGATCTCCTGAGGCGGCAGATGCTCGATGCTGGCACCGGCGAACGCCATCCGTCCGCGGGTGGGTGGGTTGAGCCCCGAGATCGAGCGCAGTGTGGTGGACTTGCCGGCCCCGTTGGAGCCGATGATCGTCACCACCTCGGACTCTTCGACGAACAACGAGACGCCGTGGAGCGCCACGATCGAGCCGTAGCCGGCGTGGATGCCGTCGAGCTCGAGAAGCGCCACGGCCTACCGACTTTCCACCGGCTCTGGTCGGTGATGGTCGAACCCCAGGTACGCCTCGATGACCTTCGGGTCGGTGCGCACGTGCTCGGGCGTTCCTTCAGCGATCTTCACGCCGTGGTCCAGCACGGTGACCTGATCGGAGACACCCATCACCACCTTCATGTCGTGCTCGATGAGCACGATGGTCAGCTCCAGCTCGTCGCGCAGGGTCCGCATCAGGGTCGTGAGCGTGTGCGATTCGCTGGGGTTCATCCCGGCGGTCGGCTCGTCCAGGAGCAGGAGCCGGGGGTCGGAGGCGAGGGCGCGGGCGATCTCCACGCGCCGCTTGTCGCCGTAGGAGAGGCTGGTCACCGACCGGTCGACGTGGCGGCGGGCGATGCCCACGTACTCGAGGAGCTCACGGGAGCGAGCCCGGGCGGTCCGTTCCTCCTTGACGACCCACGGGGGCCGCAGGATCGAGCCCCCGAGCGTGGCCTTGAGGCGAGCATGGCGGCCGATGAGCACGTTCTCGAGCGCCGTCAGCGTGGGGAACAGCCGGATGTTCTGGAAGGTTCGAGCCATCCCCGATGCCAGGATCTGGTCGGGCCGGGCGCGGGTGATCTCCCGGCCCCGGTAGGCGACGCTGCCGCTGGAGGGCCGATGCAGCCCGGTCAACAGGTCGAACAGCGTGGTCTTGCCGGCGCCGTTGGGGCCGATGATCGACGCGATCGCCCGTTCGGGCACGCCGATGCTCACCCGATCGACGGCCACCAACCCACCGAATCGCTTGGTCACGTCTCGGGTCTGCAGCGTTGCCGCCGGCGCGCTCATGTACCGCTCCCCGCAGGTTCGGGCTCCAGGGCATCGCGTCCGCGAGCGGGTTGGGGTTCGGATTCGGGCGGCATCACCTCGCTGTCGGCGATGCCCCGCAGCTCCAGCTGGCGACGCCGCTCGGGCAGGAGGCCCTCGGGCCGCAGCACCATCATGATCACCAGGAGGAAGCCGAAGATCCCGAAGCTGACCCGGGTGAAGTCGAAGTCGAAGCCGAGGCGGTCGGGCAGGGTGTTGATGACGTCCGGGATCAGGAAGCTGTTGAGGAAGGCCAGCGCAATCGCCCCGACGATCACCCCCTTGGCCGAGCCCAGACCACCCAGAACCACCATGGCGAGGATGAAGATCGAGAACTGGAACTGGAACTGGTCGGCGTTCACCGTGTTCAGGTACGACCCCAGGAACGCGCCGGAGACCCCGCCGAACGCCGCCCCGACGCCGTAGGCCAGCAGCTTGGTCCGCACCAGCGGGATCCCCATGCTGGCCGCCGCGACCTCATCCTCCCGCAGGGCGATCCACGCCCGGCCGTGACGCGAGTCTCGTAGTCGCCAGTTGACGAAGATCGCCACTCCCACCAGTGCGAGGATCGTGAAGTACCAGGGGCGCAGATCGAGGGCGCCGAACCGCGGGAGGCCCGGGAGATCGATCCGGTCCACGGGTGTGATCCCGCGCCGGCCGGCCGTCAGCCTGGCCTCGTCGCCGATCCCTGGGACGAGCGGGAGGGCCCCCGCCGTGCGGTCCCACACCCGGCCGACGTTCACCTCGTCACCGTTGATGGCGAGGCGACCGATGATCTCGCCGAAGGCGAGTGTGACGATGGCGATGTAGTCACCGCGCAGCCGTAGCGTCGGCAGCCCGATCGCCATGCCCGCCACGACCGTGAAGACGACCGCGAACACCAGGATCGCCGGGAAGGTCAGGTGGATGCCCGGCGCGCTGGTGAGCGGCTCCGACACGAACAGGTGGATCCCTCCGCCCCCGTTGGCGCCGAAGAAGAACCCCGATCCCAGCCACCCGATGGTGTAGGCGCCGATGGCGAAGAACGCCACGTACCCGAGGTCCAGGAGGCCGGCGTAGCCGACGATGATGTTCAGGCCCAGGGCCATGACGATGTACGCCAGTGCCAGCACGCAGTCGTCGATGAACGGGCTGCCCGCGGGGAACAGGAAGGGCAGCACCACCGCCGCCGCCGCGAACGCCACGACGGCGAAGCGACCCAGCGAGGGGCTTCGGCCCAGGCGCCGGCTCGTGGCCAGGATGTTCTTCATCAGGCCCGGCGGGTCTGCTCGCCCAACAGCCCCTGGGGCCGCAGCACGATCACCAGCACCAGGAACGAGAACACGAGGGCGGGTGTCCATTGCGAGCCGATCCGGTTGTCGGACATCTGCTGGATGATCCCGATGATCAAACCTCCCAACACCGCGCCCCTCAGGTTGCCGATGCCACCCATGACCGCTGCGGTGAACGCCAGCAAGCCGGCGGTGAATCCCTGGAAGTACCAGACCGTGGTCTGGTACAGCGCGTAGAAGAGCCCCGCCGCTCCCGCCATCAACCCGCCCAGCAGGAAGGTGGCGGAGATGGTGGCGTCGACGTTGATGCCCATCAGCCGGGCAGCGTCGGGATCCTGTGCGCAGGCCCGCATGGCTTTGCCCAGTCGGGCCCGGCTGATGAACAGGCTGACGGCGACGATCAGCGGCGTGGCGCCGAGGACGGCGAGGGCATCGCCGTGCGACACCGATACCCCGGCGACCTCGAACAGCTGGGATTGCGAGCCGATGAGGTCGGGAACGTTCACGGGCGAGCCGCCCAGCCAGAGCAGGCCCACGTTTTGCAGGATGAAGGAGAAACCCACAGCGGTGATCAGGGGCGCCAGCCGGGGCGAGTTGCGCAACGGGCGGTAGCCGACCCGCTCGATCATGAGGTTCAGCGATCCGCTCGCCAGGGCGGTGACGACCAGGCAGGCGAGCAGCCCGACGACGAGCAACGGTACCGCCGTTGCCGGGTTCAGGCCGAACGTGCCGTAGAGCCCGACGGCGACGAACGACCCGATCATGAACACCTCGCCGTGCGCGAAGTTGATCAGCTCGACGATGCCGTAGACCAGCGTGTAGCCGATGGCGACCAGCGCCCACAGCGACCCGTTGGACAGCCCGGCGACCAGGTTGTCGCCGAGGCGCACCAGGCTGCCATCCTGGCGGAGGTCGGCGCCCGCGAGCGCGATCAGGATGCCGGCGAGCACCACGATCAGGCCGTACCGGCCCAGGGCATGGCGCGCCCGGTCGATGGCCGAGTTCCTGCGGGCCATCGGCCGAGCTCCGTCGGAGCGATCCCGCACCCAGGTAGGTGTGGACGCGTGCACGGGCACCGATCGAACCGCTCAGCCCGAGTCCACTGACCGCTCGAAGGCGAGCTCTCCCCCGGCGATGCCGTAGACGCCGTAGGTGGTGAGCGTGGTGTCCCCGTTCTCGTCGATGCTGTACGTTCCGAGCACCGACTCCCGATCGGACGTCTCGAACAGCGCCTGGCGCACCGACTCGCGATCGGTCGGGTCTTCGGCCCGGTCCAGCACGTCCAGGATCAGGCGGGCGGCCTCGTACCCGTAGATCGCGTACGGGTTGGGATTGGGATCGCCGAACGCTGCTTCGTAGTCGGCGAAGAACTGGCGGCCTTCCTCCGGGTACTCCTCGGGCGACAGCGTTGCGACCGTGACCTTCACCCTGGCCCCGACCTCGGCGGGCAGGCCGCCGTCGGCGGGGTCGTAGAAGGTTGCTTCGGCGACACCATCCGGACCGAACAGCTTGGCTTCGGGCAGGGCGGCGGCGACGTCCTTGTAAAGCTGCACCGCGCTGTTGGCGGTGATGCCACTGAAGATGAAGCAGTCGATGCGGTCCGCGGCGAGCGCCGAGGCCACGGAGCGGTAGTTGGCGGACCGGCCGTCGATCCCCTCGCTCGTGACGATCTCGAAGTTGAGCCCGCCGGAGGCGATCTCGATGTTCTCGGCGAGTCCGGCGCCGTAGACCTCCTTGTCGTGCAGGATCGCGACGCGGGTGCACGCTTCTTCGTCCATGATCGTGGCGAGCGCCGCGCCCTGCACCGTGTCCTTCGGCACGATGCGGGCGTAGTTGCGCACTCCGGTCGGGTAGTAGATGCCCGGCTCGCCGGCCTCGGTGTCGGCGCCCGGCT
>DASQUY010000376.1:0-11452 GCA_035641055.1 Acidimicrobiales bacterium
CCGCCACGAACGCCCACGGCCCGTACCGCTCGACGAACGACGACTCCCGCATGGTGTTGACGCGACCGGGCATGTTTGACATATTTCTGAAACCGCTACGAAAAGTGGAGGGGTGGTGCTGACGCACCGACGAACGGTGCATCTCGATCCGAGGGCCGCGGGGCGGCCGGAGAGCCAGGGGGAGATCCGTGGGGCGTCTGGGCGCATATCGTGGGCCGATCGCGATCGTCGTCGTGGTCGTCGTAGCGGTCGTGGCGTTCGTCCTGGTCGGCGGCGGGGGTGACGACGACGACTCGGGAGACACGGCGTCGGGTGGTCAGGACTCGTCCTCCGGGGGCGGTGAGGCGGACGCCGAGTTCCCGGGCATCGGGACCGAGGAGGCACTGGCCAACCCCCAGTGCGACGCCGAGTCGGGTCTCGTCAAGATCCCGACGTTCCGCCGCCCGCAATGCGTCAAGGAGTGGCCCGAGGGTGAGGACAACGGCGGCGCGACATCCCCGGGGGTGACCGGCGAGTCGATCAAGGTCGTTGTCCGCATCCCGTCGACGACGGAGCCCGAGGCCGAGGAGGTCATACGGCAGGAGGGCCAGAACGCCTTCGACATGGTCGCCGACCACCTCGAGACGTGGGGGCGCGACTGGGAGCTGGTCTTCCACAAGGCGTCGGGCGAGGACGAGGCCGCCCAGCGGGCGGACGCCACGGAGATCGCCAACGACATCCAGCCGTTCGCGGCGGTGAGCAACTCCTCGACCGGCGCCTTTCCAGTGTGGGAGGCCGAGCTCGCGGCCCGGGGCGTCGTCGTGTTCGGGTGGGTCCAGTCGTGGGAGGACCAGCAGGCCCAGCCGGGCTACCGCTGGTCGTTCTTCCTCGACGACCGGCTCCGCCTCACCCACACCGCCGAGTACATCGGCAAGCGGCTCGCCGGCTCGCCGGCGAGGTGGGCAGGCGACGAGGCGCTGCAGGACCAGGAGCGAAAGTTCGCCGTCGTCTACTCCGAGGAGTCGACGATGGACATCGACTACCTGCGCGAGCGGCTGGCCGAGCACGGCGTCGAGCCACTCGTGATCGCGCATCCCATGGGCGAGGCCGAGCAGGCGAGCCATGCCCGCACCGCCGTCGCCCGCATGAAGGAGGAGGGTGTCACGACCGTCGTGTCGCTGTTCGAGTTCGGCTACGGCGCCGCGCTCACGGAGCAGGCGCAGGCCGACGGCTTCTCGCCGGAGTGGTTCGTGACGGGTCACGGCGCCAGCGACACCAACGTCCTCAGCCGCACGCTCAACCAGGAGCAGTGGCGTCATGCGTTCGGCATCGGCGGCATCAACCTGCAGGTGCGGGGCGAGGTGAACTACAACAACCGCCTCTACCAGTGGCACTACGGACGCCAGCCGGGGCCCGAGGCATCGGCGGCGCTGGGGCAGCTGTGGACGCCCGCGCAGTTCCTCACGAACGGGGTCCACCTCGCCGGCCCGAACCTCACGCCGGAGACGCTGCAGGAGGCGCTATTCGGCATGGAGCCCTTCGGCGGGAGTTGGGACGACTCACGCGTGGAGATCGGGTTCTCGTTCGGCGACGACATCGGCGTCGACTGGGACGACTACTCGGGCCAGGACGACATGGCCGAGAAGTGGTGGGATCCCGACACCGTCGGCGTCGACGAGGTGGGCGCCGAGGACGCCGGCATGTGGTGGCAGCTCGACAACGGCCGGCGGTACCGGGTCGGCGAGTGGCCGGAGGGCGAGCCGGAGATGTTCTCGACGGAGGGCGCCACCACCTTCCTGGAGTCGTACCCCGAGGGCGACGCCCCGCCGGACTACGAGCACGTCCCCAAGTCCCCGTCCTAGGAACCGCGGCGGCATGGAACGACGCGTGCGCCGGGCCGTGGGACCAGGGCTCGCGGCGGTGCTCGTGCTCGTCGGCGTCGCCTGCGCGAGCCCGCGCCCCGACCGGAGCGCCTGCGAGGGCGTCACCGACGAGCTCGTCGAGGACTTGGCGGCGTCGCTCACCGTCGACGGGTCGTTGCGTCACGCCCGAGCCGTCCAGGGCGAGTCGGCGCTGTACTTCGTGAGCGCCGAGCTGCTGCCGGCCGACGAGGAGGAGGACTTCCCGGGCGACATCCTCACGTGGGTCACGCCGTCGCTCGAGGTGCCGTCGTTCGCGTCGGTCGACGTCAACGCCCGTGAGGTGTCAACGATCTCGGGCGCCGACCTCGATGTGCGCGCCGACGGGGCCGTGATCTCCCGCGGCTGCGTGCTCCCGGTGCGGGGTGAGCCGGCGACGACCGACTGCGAGGTCGGCTTCGAGGAGTTCTGCGAGGAGTGAACCGCAGCCTCCGCGTCGCCTCGTGGATCGCTGGCTTGGCCGCGGCCTACGCCGCTCTCCAGCAGGTGTGGCCCACGCCGTCGGCCGTCGCCCTGCAGGGCGTGATCGTGGGCGCCCTCACGGCCCTGATCGCGTTCGGGCTGGCGCTGACGTACCGGTCGAACCGGGTCATCAACTTCGCCCAGGCCGACCTCGGCGCGCTGCCCGCGTCGCTCGGCCTCTCCCTGCTCGTCGTCTGGGGATGGAGCTACTGGCTCGCCATGCCGGCGGCGCTCGTCTTCGCGGTGCTGCTCGGCCTCATCGTCGAGCGGCTCGTCGTCCGGCCGTTCGCCAAGGCACCGCGCCTGATCCTCATGGTCGCCACCATCGGCCTCGCCCAGGTGCTCGCCGGGCTGGCGTCGGCGCTGCCGTTCGCGTTCGGCGTGGATACGGCGGTGGAGCGGTTGAGCCTCACGACCCCCTACCCGCCGCCGTTCGACTTCGCCCGCGAGCTCGGGCCCGTGGTGTTCCGGGCCAACGATCTGCTCGCGGTGCTCTCCATCCCCGTGGTCGTCGTGGCTTTGACCCTGTTCATCCGCCGCACCAGCTTCGGGACGGCTATCCGCGCCAGCGCCGACAGCCCGGAGCGGGCGTCCCTTCTGGGCATCAACGTGAACGCCACGCAGAGCGTCGTCTGGGTCATCACGACGCTGCTGGCGGCGATCGCCATGGTTCTGCGGGGCGGCATCTTCGGGCTCCCGATCGGCTCGGCGTTCGGGCCCTCGATCCTGCTGCGGGCGCTGGCCGCGGCGGTGATCGGCCGCATGGAGAACTACGCCACGATGTTCGTGGCGGCCTCGGGGATCGGGGTCCTCGAGGCGGCGGTGATCTGGAACGAGGAGAACGCCTCGCTCGTCGATCCCGTGCTGTTCGTGCTCGTGCTCGTCGCCCTGCTCGTGCAGCGCCAGCGCCGCCGAGGCCGGGCGGACGACCAGGCGCCGGCGTGGGAGGACGTCAAGCCGGTCCGGCGCATCCCGCGCGAGCTGGCGGGGCTGTGGGAGGTCCGGGTCGCTCGGATGGCGGTCGCGGTCACGCTCGCCGCCCTGGCGCTCGCCCTGCCGCTGTGGCTCAACGACGGCGACACGAACCTGGCGGCCGCCGTCTGCGTCTTCGCGATCATCGCCGCCAGCCTGGTGGTGCTGACGGGTTGGGCCGGCGAGATCAGCCTCGGGCAGATGGCGTTCGTCGGCATCGGCGCCGCCCTCGGTGGGTATCTCAACACCCAGTACCAGTGGGACCTCCTGCTGATGATGCTGGCCGCCGGCGTGGTGGGCGCGCTGGCCTCGGTGGTCATCGGGCTGCCGGCGCTGCGCGTCCGTGGGCTGTTCCTGACCGTCACGACGCTCGGCTTCGCGGTGGCGACGTCGTCCTGGCTGCTGAACCGCGACTACTTCGACTACCTCCCCGACAACCTGACGACGCGGGTCGAACGGCTGCCGTTGCTCGGGCGGGTCGATGTCGCCAGCGAGACCGCCTTCTACTACGTGTGCCTCGCCGTGCTCGTCGCCGCGCTCGTCGCGGTCCGTAACCTCCAGCAGAGCCGGACGGCCCGCGTGGTCGTGGCCGCGCGCGACAACCCTCCCAACGCCCAGGCGTTCGGGCTCAACGTCACGCGCACGAAGCTGCTGGCGTTCACGATCTCCGGGTTCTTCGCCGCCCTCGCCGGCGCACTCTTCGCCGTCCAGCAGCAGGCCGTGACCCAGGAGCTGTTCTCGGCGGCGGAGAGCGTGCGGGTGCTCACGATGGTGGTCATCGGCGGGCTCGGCTCGCTGCCCGGCGCGGTGCTGGGCGCGGTCTACCTGAACAGCACCGAGTGGTTCAACACGGTCGTGCCCCAGGACTACCGGCTGTTCTTCACGTTCGCCGGCAGCGGTCTCGGGCTGCTGCTCGTGCTTCGCTTCCTGCCCGGGGGTCTCGGGCAGATCGTCTACGAGCTGCGCGACCGTTACCTCCGCGCCATTGCGGCCCGGCGCCGCCTGATCGTTCCCAGCCTCATCGCCGACGCCAGCGCCGCGGAGGGCGACCTGTTGGGCGCGCGCGGGCGCGAGGAGGACGCGTGGTCGGGTCGGGCCGCGTTCGCCCTCGAGCCGACCGATGCCCGGGACGAGCGGAACCTGCTGCGGCGCCTCTTCTTCCGGCGCCGGCCCGCGCCACGCGTCGGCTACGACAGCTATCCGGACCTCTCGATCGGCGGCGGCGACACGATCCAGCTCAGCGTCCGCGCCATCGACGTGCACTACGGCTCCGTCCAGGTGCTGTTCGGCGTGACGCTCGAGATCGACCGCGGCGAGATCGTCGCCCTCCTCGGGGCGAACGGTGCCGGCAAGTCGACCGTCCTGCGGGCCATATCCGGCGTCACGCCGGCGCGGCGGGGGAGCGTCACGCTCGACGGCGTCGACATCACCTTCCAGCCGCCCCACCGGATCGTCGAGGACGGCATCGTGCAGGTGCCCGGCGGCCGGGGGATATTCCCCACGCTGACGGTGGCCGAGAACCTGGCCCTGGGAGCCTGGCTGTACCGGCGCGACAAGAGGGCGACGGAGGCCGCGGTCGAGGAGACCCTCGACCGGGTGCCGGCGCTGCGGGCGCGCCTGGACGATCCTGCGGCGACGCTGTCCGGGGGCCAGCAGCAGATGCTCGCCATCGCGATGGCGCTCATCGCCAAGCCCAAGGTGCTGATGATCGACGAGCTGTCGCTGGGCCTGGCACCGACCCTGGTCGAAGAGCTGCTGGCCATGGTCCGGGGCATCACCGCCGACGGCATGACCGTGATCCTCGTCGAGCAGTCGGTGAACGTGGCGCTGACCGTCGCCGACACCGCGTACTTCCTCGAGAAGGGCGAGGTCCGCTTCTACGGGCCCACGGCCGAGCTGCTCGAGCGCCCCGACATCCTCCGCAGCGTCTACCTGGAAGGTGCGTCCGCTGACCGTCCCGTCGCGGTGCCGGCGCGAGCACCGGCCGTCGACGGCGACCGTCCCGTCCGGCTCCGTGCCGCGGGGCTCACGAAGAGCTTCAGCGGCGTGCGGGCGGTGAGCAACGTCTCGGTCGACGTGCGGGAGGGCGAGATCGTCGGTCTCATCGGGCCGAACGGGGCCGGGAAGACGACGCTGTTCGACCTCGTCGGCGGCTTCCAGATCCCCGACGCCGGCCGCGTGTTGCTCGACGGCACCGACATCACCGGCCTGACGCCGGACGAGCGGGCCCGCGCCGGCATCGCCCGATCGTTCCAGGACGCCCGGCTGTTCGGCGCGCTGACGGTCGCTGACGTGATCAAGGTCGCGCTCGACCGGCGGCTCCAGGTGCGCGATCCGATCGGCGGCGCGCTCGCGCTCACGGCCGCCGTCAGGTCCGAGCTCGAGCTGACCAAGCAGGTGGACGAGCTCATCGAGCTGCTCGGGCTCGGCGCGTTCCGGGACAAGTTCGTCGGCGAGCTCTCGACGGGGAGCCGGAGGATCGTGGACCTGGCGTGCGAGCTCGCGGTCGAGCCGAAGGTCGTGCTCTTCGACGAGCCGTCGTCGGGGATCGCCCAGCGCGAGGCCGAGGCGCTCGCCCCGCTCCTGCGGCGGGTGCGCGACGAGACCGGCGCCAGCCTCCTGGTGATCGAGCACGACATGCCGGTGGTGCGGTCGGTGGCGGACCGGATCGTCGCGCTCGACCTCGGCGAGGTCGTCTGCGAGGGCGACGCCGACACCGTGCTCACCGACCCGCGGGTGGTGGCCTCGTACCTCGGCAGCGACTCGGCGGCCATCGAGCGATCGGGCGAGCGAGCGGGCGTATGAACCTGCTGAGGAGGATCACCGCGGGCTGGCAGTGGTTCTCGCGGGCGGTGCGGGAGTCGCTGTTCTGGACGCTGCTCATGCGCCAGCGCGTGATCGTGCGCTGGCTCGTAACAACGCTGATCCTCAGCGCGGTCATCGACGTGCTGATCGCCCAGGCCGTCGTGGCGATGGTCGACGACGCCATCGTGGACCAGGCCGTTCCCCTGGCCGACTACGTCCGACAGATCGCCCTGCTGGCGGTGGTGAGGTTCGCGGTCGGCTTCCTCAACCGTCAGTTGACGGTGCGGCTCTCGTACCACATGGAGTTCGAGCTGCGGACGTGGCTGTACTCGCGGATCCAGGGGGCCGAGCTCCAACGCCTCCAGTCGGTCTCCAACGGGCAGTACGTCACCCGCTCGATGACCGACGTGCACCTCATCCAGGAGATCCTGCAGTACCTGCCGGTGATCGTCGGGCTCGCGCCCGTGATCCTCGGCCTCGGCATCTTCGTCCTGATCATCAGCCCCCCGATGGGCGTGCTGGCGCTCGCCGCCCTGCCGCTCAACCTCGGGATCGTCAGCCGCTTCCGCAAGCGCCTGTCGGCGCTCAGCTTCGCCGACCTGTACGAGCGGTCGGAGGTGGCGGGCGCGATCGACGAGCCGGTGCGGGGCATCCGCGTCGTCAAGGCGTTCTCACGCGAGGCCCGCGAGCGCGCCCGCGTGCGGGCGACGACGGACCGGGCCTTCCGGCTGAACATGAGCCGGGTCCGGCTGCTCGCCCGCTACGACATCCCGATCAAGGCCGGTCCCGTCCTGGTCAATGCCGCCGTCCTGTTCATCGGGGCCCGGCTCGTGGCGAGCGACAGCCTCTCGCTGGGCGAGTTCCTCATCGCCTTCCAGGTGGCGGGCGGCATCACGATCCTCGCCCAGCTCTTCGACGAGCTGGCCGGTGGCTGGCAGTACCTCCGCAGCGCCCAGACCCGGGTCGCCTCGCTGCTCGGCCTCGGGCGGCGGCCCCGCGAGGGCCGGGCGCTGCCCACCTCGGCGACGGGTGTGGCGCTCCGCGGGGTCGACATCGCCTACGACGACCATGTCGTCCTCGCGGGCGTCGACCTCGAGGTGCGCCCCGGTGAGCTGGTCGTGCTCACCGGGCCGCCGCGCTCGGGCAAGTCGGCGGTCGCCCAGGTGGCGGCCGGCTTGCTCGAGCCCGCCGCCGGCGAGGTCGTGCTCGACGGGCTGCCGATCGGACTCATCGACGTCGCCGCCGTACGCCGGTCGGTGCGGGTCGCCGTCGAGGAGCCGATGCTGTTCACGGGTACGTTCCGGTCGAACCTCGACCTCGGGGCGCCGTGGCCCACGTCGGACGAGGAGATCCGCGCCGCCGCCCGCGCTGCCGGAGCCGACGAGGTGATCGCGTCGTTCCCCGACGGGCTCGATTCGCCGGTCGGCGAGCGGGGGCTCACGCTCTCGGGAGGCCAGCGCCAGCGGCTGGCGCTGGCGCGCTCGCTCGTCGTGCCGCCGCGCGTGCTGATCCTCGACGACGCCCTGTCGGCGGTGAACCCGTCGCTCGAGCTGCAGATCCTCCGCCGCATCCGCGCCCACGCGCCCGACATGGCGATCCTGTGCATCACCCGGCGGGAGGGCCCGGCCGCCCTGGCCGACCGCGTGGTCGAGCTGCCGGCGCCCGCCGCCGCCCGCCTCGCCGAACCGGCCCCGACGGCGGCGATGGTGGAGGCGCAACGGATGGCCGCGGTCAGCGCCGAGGACGACGAGCCGCCCTACACCGAGGAGGAGGTCACCCGCGACGAGCGCCCGAGGTTCGCCTGGCTGCTCCGCCGGATCCGCCCGATCGTCCTCGCGGTGCTGGCCGTGATGCTGGTCAACGGCGTCGCCCGCCTCGGACCCGAGCTGCTGTTCGGGCAGGTCTCCGACGTGGCCGTCGACCGGGGCGACACCGGGCTGACCGACCTCATCTCCCTGGCCGCGGTCGGCGTGGGTGCCGCCTACGCGCTCAGCGGGTACCCGCTCAGGGTGCTCACGCAGCGCGCCGTGCAGGGGATGGTGTTCCTCCTGCGGCGGCGCACGTTCGAGCGGTTGATGCGGCTGGGCATCGACTACTACGACCGCGAGCGGCCGGGCCTGGTGGCGGCGCGCGTCGTGAACGACCTCGATCGCTTCAGCGGCTTCGCCCTGCGTGCCGTCTCCCTGCTCTCGCTGCTGTCACTGTTCTTCATCGCCATGGCCATAGTCCTGATCATCAGCGCCTACGTGTTCCCGGTGGTGCTCGGCATCGTGCTGGTGCTCGTGGTCATCACCGTGGCGCAGCTACGGATCGGGAGTCGCGCCTACGGCGAGGCCCGCACCCAGCTCGGGCTGGTTGTCGCCAAGTTCGAGGAGGACCTCGCCGGCACCGTCGAGATCCGGTCCTGCGGGGCGGTGGCGAAGGCGAACCGGCGGTTCGTCACGGAGGCCTGGGAGCTGCGCCACCGACGGAAGTGGGCCCTGTCGGTCGAGAACTTCTTCCAGGAGGCGACCCAGTTCGTGGCCCACGTCGGCGGCGCGCTCGTGCTCTGGCGCGCCGGTTGGTCGGTGTGGGCGGGCGGCCTCGCCGTCGGGTCCGCGCTCGTGATCCGGCTCGTGACCACCCAGGGGATGCTGTTCCTGCCCCAGGTGAACTCGTCCTACGGCCGGCTGCTCGACGTTCGCGTGTCGTGGCGGCGCCTGGCCGAGCCGTTCGGCGCCCCGCTGCTGCCGGTGGAGCGACCCGACGCCCGGCCGTGCCCGCCGTTGCGGGGCGAGGTGGGCTTCGACGGCGTGTCGTTCGGGTACCCGGGCACCGGTCGCGAGGTGCTGCACGACGTCTCGTTCACGATTCCGCCGGGCACGGTCACCGCGCTCGTCGGCTACACCGGAGCCGGCAAGTCGAGCATCGCCAAGCTCCTCGCCCGGATGTACGACCCCGACGCCGGCGCGGTCCGCCTCGACGGGCACGACATCCGAGACCTCGACGTCGCCAGCCTGCGGCACCGGCTCGGCATCGTGCCGCAGGACGCGTTCGTCTTCCGGGGGACGGTGGGTTCGAACATCGCCTACGCCCGGCCGGAGGCGACGGACGAGGAGATCGAGGAGGCGGCGCGCGTCGTCGGCGCCTGGGACGTGCTGCAGGCCCTCCCCGGGGGACTCGACCACCCGGTGGAGGAGGAGGGCGCCAACCTGACCGCGGCCCAGCGCCAGCTCATCGCGTTCGCGCGGGCGTGGCTGGTCGAGCCCGACATCCTCGTGCTGGACGAGGCGACGTCGAGCCTCGACGCCGCCCTCGAGGACCAGGTGCTCCGGACCATCGCCCGGCTGGGCCGCACGACGATCATGATCACGCACCGGGACAACGTCGCCCGCGCCGCCGACCGGGTGCTCGTCCTGTCGGACGGCCGGCTCGTCGAGGAGGGGACGCCCGAGGAGCTGGCCGGCGCCGGGAGCGCGTACGACGGCCTGTGGCACGCCGATCCCGACGCGTTCGTCACCGCGTGAGGGGAGTGGCCATGTTCGGCGAGGGCAAGGTGGCGATCGTCACCGGCGTCGGGCCGGGGATGGGGCGGAGCATCGCGCTCGGCCTCGCCCGCCACGGCGTGGAGGTCGCGCTCGCGGCCCGCCGGGCCGAGCGGCTCGAGGCCGTGGCCGGCGACGTCCGGGCGCTCGGCCGGGCGCCGCTCACGGTCCCGACCGACATCACAGACCGGGCGGCGTGCCACGACCTCGTTGCCCGTACCGTCGAGCGGTTCGGCGGCGTCGACTTCTGTGTTCAGAACGGACACCACGAGGGTGACTGGACCCCGGTGGTCGACGCCGACCCCGAAAGCTGGCGAGCCGTCTTCGACGTGAACCTCTTCGGGGCGCTGCACCTGGTGCAGGCCGCGGTTCCGGAGATGCGGGCGCGGGGCGGGGGTGCCGTCGTGCTCGTAAACAGCGGCGCGGCGCTGCGCAACCCGGTGTCGATGGGCGCGTACTCCACATCGAAGGCGGCCGTCGCCAACCTGGCGCGGACCCTCGCGCTCGAGGTCGGTCAGTGGAACATCCGCGTGAACGGCGTGTTCCTCGGCCCGGTCCTCGGCGAGAACCTGGCCCGACAGGGTTCGCGGGCCGCCGCGGCCGCCGGCGTCACGGTCGAGGAGTGGCTGACGGGCAAGGCCACCGAGATGCCGTTGGGCGTCATCCCCACCCCGGACCAGTGCGCCGGCACGGTGCTCTTCCTGTGCTCCGATCCGGCGGAGGTGGTGACCGGGCAGCACATCAGCGTCAACGGCGGGCAGTGGATCACCTGAGCGATCGAGGCGAAGGGAAGCGGCCGTGAGCGACAGGACGTACCGGGTCATCCAGTGGGCCACCGGCTCGATCGGGCAGATCGCCATTCGCCACATCGCCGAGAACGCACCGCTCTACGCCGACGTCGACACGATGGCGCGCATCCTGCGCTCCGGGAGGAACATCGTCACCCCGGTGGGGTTCATCTATCCGAAGGCGCTCGAGCCCAAGGTCGTGCAGAAGCTCGAGGACGCCTGCCAGGCAGGCAGCACCACGCTGCACGGGGCCGGCATCCACCCCGGCTTCTCCGGTGACCTGCTACCGATGACCTACGCGCGGCTCTCGTCGCGCATCGACCAGATCACCGTGCAGGAGGTGGCCGACCTGGCGCCCCACCCCTCGCACGCCATGAACTTCGACGTCGCCGTCGCCAAGCGCGACCTGACCGTCCGATCGGGCGAGATCCCGAAGGGCACGGTCGCCGGCATGCGCCACGAGTGGACCACGTGGTCGGCGGGCCAGCCGGTGATCGTGTTCCGGAGCTTCTGGAAGCTGGACGACGACCTCGACCCCAACTGGGGCTTCGGGACGATCAAGTACTCGCTGCGCATCGAGGGCGACCCGGCGCTCAACGTCGCGTTCGAGCCCGGCCGGAAGCACCCGACCGGCGACGAGGGCTACTGGGTTCGAGAGCCGGTCACACTGATTCAGCGATGACCACCGCGCTGTATCCGGGGTCCTTCGACCCGTTCCATCTGGGCCACCTCGCGATCACCGAGCACGCAGCCCGGTCCTTCGACGAGGTCGTCGTCGCGGTGCTCGGCAACCCGCAGAAACCGACCGGGCTCTTCCCCGTCCCTGCGCGAGCGGACCTGGTGGCGGCATCGGTCTCGCACGTCACCAACGTCCGCTGCGTCACGTTCGGGGGTCTGACCGTCGACCTCGCCGAGAGGGAGGGTGCCGAGGTCATCATCCGGGCTGCCCACAAGGACCAGCGCCCCGAGAGATCGATGGCGCACGCCAACTGGACGTTGTCCG
>DASQUY010000377.1:0-2949 GCA_035641055.1 Acidimicrobiales bacterium
CCGCCGCGGCCCGGGCCGTGGCCAGCACCCACCGGCTGGCGCTCATCGTCGGTCCCGCCGGCGCCGGCAAGACCACCATGCTGCGCGCCGGCATCACCGGTCTCCGGGCGCGGGGCCGGCCGGCGGTGGGGTTGGCGCCGACGGGCAAGGCCGCCGACGTGTTGGCCCGTGAGACCGGCTGCCCGGCCACCACCCTCGCCAGCTTCCTCCACACCCAAGCCCACCCGGGCCCGGCATCACCGCCTCCGCCTGCGAGCACGACCGTCATCGTGGACGAGGCTGGCATGGCGGCCACCGACGACCTCGCCCGGCTCGTCCGCCTGGCCGATGCCCGGTTCTGGCGGCTCGTGTGCGTCGGCGACCCCTACCAGCTGCCCGCAGTCGGCCGGGCCGGCATGTTCGCCCACTGGTGCGACAGCCTCCCGGCTCACCGACTCGATGAGGTCCGCCGCTTCGCCGAGCCCTGGCAGGCCGACGCCAGCCTGGCGCTGCGACGCGGTGACCCGGCCGCCGCCGAGGCGTACGCCGCCCACGACCGCCTCGCGACCGTCCACCCCGCCCTCCTCCCTGTCCAGGTCGCTCGTGTCCAGGATGCGGTCGAGCGGCGGGGCGAGTCGCTCGCCATCACCTGCGCCACGACGTCGACCGCTCGGGCCATCAACCTCGAGATCCAACGCCGCGGCCACCCCCGCCGCGCCCGTCGGGCGGTGGGGCTGGCCGACGGCACCCAGGCGCTGCGGGGCGACCGGATCGCCACGCGCCGCAACGCCCCGCTGGTCACCGACCGCGGTGTCGCCGTGCGGAACCGCCACACCTGGACGGTCACCGCTACCGACGCGACGGCGTCCTCACGCTCACTGACGCCAATAGTGGGACCGTGAGGCTCCCGGCCGACTACGTCGCCAAGCACGTCGAACTTGGCTGGGCGGTCACCGGGTACGGCACCCAGGGCGTCACCACCGACTACGCCCTCTGCATCGTTGAACCTGGCTCCAGCCCGGCCGGTATCTACGTGGGTATGACCCGCGGCCGCCGCGACAATCGCGGCCTCATCCTCGATCCCACCGGTCTCGCCGACCCCGAAGAAGCCTTCGCCGCCGCCATCGCCCAACCCGCCCGCGCTCTCACCGCGCATGCCGTGCGCGACCAGCTCTACCGCGCCGCCGGCCTCGACCCACCCGGAACTGACCTGGCCGGGGAACGCATACATCACGCGCTCGAGCGGAGGTCACGCTCGGCGGTTGGCCGCGGCCTGGAGCTGTGACCCACGCGAATGTGACATTTCCCGGGGTCGGCGGGCCTATTGGGGAGGAACAACCGCCACCCGGGAGACGAACCCATGGGCGCCATCCTCGACGACCTCGACTGCCACGAGGGCTATCCCCTCGGCCGACTCCCCGACGGCACCACCACCTCACGATCGACCAGCAGCACAGACCGCCTCACTGCGTACTTCGCCGCCTGCGCCTGCGGGTGGGCGGGAACAAGGCCAGCACGAACCCACCGAGGTCGGCTACGACGCCGCCCTCGACGAATGGGAACACGACCACGCCCGCCCGCTCCTCGAGCACGTGATTCCCGACCGGGTGCAGGAACTGCTGCAAGACACGCTGCGCTCCCTCGGCGGCCTCGCAGCGGAACGGCCGCACGCCGCTGCCAAGGCGCTGCGGCGGCTCGACACCGCCCGGATCGAGCTTGCACGAAGAGTCGACCCACGCGTCGTTTCGAAAAAGCCGCCCTCACGTCGAGCCGCTCCGCCGCGAGAGCAACGTGGGCGCGGCCTGGGCCAAGGACTGTAGCGATGCGCCGGTCAACCGCGGCCAAGAGCCTCACGCCCTCGCAACGGGTCCTGCGGGCCCGCATGGCCGCCCACATCTCGTGGGCGAAGACCGACGACCGCTCGGCCCGCACCGCCCCGGCTCGACGGGCGGCGCTGGCCCGCTTCGAGAATGAGGTCGACCCGGAAGGCAGGCTCAGCGCGCCAGAGCGCGCTCGCCGAGCCGAGCACGCCCTCCGGGCACACATGACGCGCCTCGCCCTCCGGTCCGCCCAGGTGCGCCGGCGCCGGGCAGCCGAGCAGGGCCTCGGCGCGGACTTCTAGCGACCGCGAATCGGGTAGCAACTCGGCTACGGCCCCGGGCTAGGTTGTCCTCAGCCCTGCCGGTGGTTTCCGGACCGCCGACCCGACGGCCCCCTCAAGGGGGCCGTTCTTCTTCCCCGGGCAGGGCCGTCGCGGCGCCCGCCGGCTACGCCGGGACGAGATCCTCCGTCCGTGCCGTCGACCCATGCACGGCCAGTCGCTCTTCCGTGGCGGCGGACCGCAGCGCCATGTCGATCGCCGCAGCGCCCGCAGCGAGGGCACCAGCCTGGCTCTCGGCCTCCACCACGACCTCGACCAGCAGGCTGCCCGTCCCGGCGTCGATCGACACGAACGGGTCAGTCGCGTCGGCGTCGATCAGAGCCCCCATCAGCGCGTCGCCCATCGCAGCGAGCGCGTCGTCGCGTGGCTCGCCCGAGAGGTGCGCATCGAACGTCAGCCGGATCGATCGCACTGGCGTCACGCTCGGGTAGCTGGGCTAGCCAGCCGCCGCGGCCTCGGGCTCACGGTGGACGTCGACTACCAGGGCGCCGGGGACTGCTGCTTCTACCGCCTTGATCGCACTGGCCACCGCCTCGGCGAAGTCTGCGGCCTCCCGGTCGAACTCCCCCGTCTGGACGCCGTCCGACACGCCGAACGTCGCGTCGTCGCAGCCCGCCTCGTAAAGGGCGTTGATCGCGTCGTCGGTGAGGATGTCGGCGCCTTCGATCGTGAGGGTGAAGCTGAACAGGGCCACGGGTCACCTTCGCTCTCAGAGCGGGGGTTGATGAGGACAGTTTCGCACCTTTCGGCGCAAACGGCTCGCGTGGTTCCCCGGACTCTTCGGAGTGGACCAGATCGAGATCCGGCAG
>DASQUY010000378.1:0-9467 GCA_035641055.1 Acidimicrobiales bacterium
AGGGCGAGGGCGGTCATGAAGAGCACGTAGATCGTGATGGGGTTGGTGCCCAGGTGGATGAGCGGCGCCAGGAGCCGGCGGAACCGCCGGATGTCGAGCGCCCACAGGCAAGCGGCGAACATGGCGTAGGACGTGCCGACCGTCAGCACCGCGAACGAGGGCGACCAGAGCCGCTTGTTGATCGGCACGGCGAGCGCGAGCAGCAGACCGAGGCCGACGATCCCGGCGGACCGGACGGCCAGCGCCCGGAACAGTCGGCGGCGGTCCGGCATGCGGTGGATGAGGTAGCCGGCGAAGGCGCCGCCCAGGACGGTGACCGTGCTCATGACGCCCTGCAGCGTGCCCTCGGTCCTGAACCCCCCGTACAACGCGTCGTCGACGGCATGGGCGAGGGTGTCGGTGCCGTCCTGTCCCCACGGGTCGCCGCCTGCTGCCCACAGCACGTACGCCGCCCACAGGGCGACGACGATGCCCGCCGCCAGCGGGCGGTGCCACCCCCGCGGCGCCCGCAGGACGGCGGCGGCCAGGACATAGGACACGGCGATGTGCTGGAGCACTCCGGTGAGGAAGAGCCCTTCGTGCTTCAGGGACGACAGCCCCACACCGAGGCCGAAGAGGATGGCGGCCCGCCGCAGGACCTGCCGCCCGTCGAGCGAGCGCCGGGACAGGGTCATGGAGACGCCGACGGCGAACAGGAAGAGCGGGAAGAAGAGGTCGACGAACCTGAGCCCCTCCCAGGTGGGGTGGATGAGCTGCTCGGGCCGACCCCGCAGCGGCCCGGGGTTCATGGTCACCAGCATCACCGCAATGGCGAGGCCCCGGGCGGCGTCGAGCGAGCGGAGGCGGCGGGCGGCCGGGTCTGCCCGCGGCCGCTCGGCGGGAACCGGGGGGGCGCCGGGCCGAGGGCCGCTCGCGACCGGGACCACAGTGCTGTCCGAGGTCACGCCGACACCTCGGTCGGGGCGCGGGTCTCCATGAGCTCGCCGATCGTCACCGGTCGGATGCCGCGGGAGCGCAGTTGGCGGAGGATGCGCGGCAGCGCGTCGATCTCGGTGCGGCGGCGTGCCATGAGCTCGTCGGCGAGAAGACCGTCAGGATTGAACGTTCCCCGGCCGATGCCGTCGTGGAGGTCGACGATGTCCCCGGGCCCCATACTGCCCGCGACATGGTCCGCCACCCGGCGGGGCGAGCGCTCGTCGAGCGCACCCCGCGTGACCGACCACAGGACGATGTCCTGCCGCTGCCGGGCGACCGTCCGGATGGCCGCCTCGTTGAGGCGGCCCTTGGGCGGGCGGAACCAGCGCACAGGCACGCCCGAGGCCTCCTCCACGAGGCGGGCGCCCTCCTCGATCTCCCGTTGGGTCTGGAGGCTGTCGATGGTCGCCATGTTGTAGTGCCGCCAGCTGTGGTGACCGACCTCGTGTCCGGCGGCGACGACGTCGGCCATCAACCGGGGATGCTGCTGGGCGGCGTAGCCCATGGCCAGGAACGTGGCCTTCACGCCGTGCTGGTCGAGGATGTCCAGGATCCGGGGGGTGAGCGCCGGGTGGGGCCCATCGTCGAAGCTGAGGGCCGCCAGCGGCGCCTCGGTCCGGACGGTCCAGACGATCCGCTGGAGCCCAGATCGCGGGTCCTCGACCAGCTCATCGGCTAGGTCGTCGTTGTCTTCGCCGTCGCTGCTCTCGGCCGTCGGCCAGCTGCGGCCGGCGGCCGCCCCGATCGCGCCGCCGGTGGCCAGCGTGAGGAAATCCCGTCGTCGCACGTCAAGTTGCTCCCCAGAAGCCCGCGCTCGGACACCATTTCGTAACATTTGTCATATCAGACGGCGGGCGCCGAGTGGTCGCGCCCTAACATGTGCCGGTGCCCGGCGGCCTCCAGACGACCTCCATCGACGCCACCGACGAGCAGCTGGCCCACGTCCGCTACGACGCCGACGGGCTGGTGCCAGCCATTGTGCAGGACCGGGCGACCGGACAGATCCTGATGATGGCGTGGATGACCGCCGAGACCCTGCGCCTCACGCTGGCCGAGGGGCGCACGGTGTTCTGGAGCCGCAGCCGCCGGGAGGTGTGGCGCAAGGGAGAGACGTCCGGGGACGTCCAGCACGTCCGGGGCGCCTACTACGACTGCGACGGCGACGTACTGCTGTTCGTCGTCGACCAACAGGGCACCGGCGCCTGCCACACGGGCGAGCGCTCGTGCTTCTTCCGGGCGTTCGGCGCCGCCGAGGGCGCGGCCCCGACTTTTGGTGACGCGATCCGTCGGATTTCGACGGATTCCGTCACCGAAACCGGCGAGGCGCCGTGATCCAGCCCTCGCCCGAGCAGTTCCGCTCGCTGGCCCGCACCCACACGGTCATCCCGGTATGGCGGGAGCTGCTGGCCGACCTGACGACCCCCGTGGCCGCGTATGCCCGCCTGGTGGGCGACGAGCCGGGATTCCTGCTGGAGTCCGTCGAGCACGGGGAGGCCCGCTGGAGCCGCTGGTCGTTCGTCGGCCGCAACCCGCTGGCCATGCTCACCTCCCGGGGCGTGAACGTCGAGGTCGCCGGCTCCGTGCCGGCCTCGATTCCCCGCGACCGGGGGATCCTGGCGGCGCTCGAGGCACTGCTGGCGGTGTGGCGGGCGCCGGCGTTGCCCGACTTGCCGCCCCTCCACGGAGGTGTGCTCGGCTACCTGGGTTACGACGTGGTCCGCGAGGTCGAGCGGCTGCCGGCCGTCCCCGCCGACGACCTCGGTTACGCCGACGCCGTGGTGTCGGTCATCGGCCAGCTGGCCGCCTACGACCACTGGCGGCAGCGGGTGGTCCTCATCGACAACGTCGTCGTGCCCGATCAGGCGACGGAGGCGGACCTCGACCTCCTGTACGAGGCGGCGGTAGCTCGGCTCGACCAGCTGGCCGCCGACGGCGCCCGCCCGCTCGACGAGCCGCTGTTCGCACCGCCCGATCCCGGTGAGCCCCTGCCGGACGTGCGCTCCACCATGGGGAGCGGGCAGTTCGCCCTGGCGGTGGAGGCGGCGCGCGAGCACATCCGGGCGGGGGACATCTTCCAGGTGGTGCTGGCCCAGCGCTACGACCTCGACCTCGACGCCGACCCGTTCGATGTCTACCGCGTGCTGCGCCAGGTCAACCCCAGCCCCTACATGTACTTCGTGCGTCAGCCCGGCCTGAGCCTGGTCGGCGCCTCGCCCGAGCCCATGGTGCGGCTCACCGACGGCCGGGTCATCTCGCGCCCCATCGCCGGCACCCGACGCCGGGGCCGCACCGACGAGGACGACGCCCGCCTGGCCGCAGAGCTGCGGGAGCACCCCAAGGAGGTCGCCGAGCACATCATGCTCCTCGACCTCGCCCGCAACGATGTCGGTCGGGTCGTGCGGTTCGGCACCGAGCAGGTCGACGAGCTCTGCACGTTGGAGCGGTACAGCCATGTCATGCACCTCACGTCGCAGGTGTCGGGCGAGCTGGCCGAGGGTCGGACGGCCATCGACGTGCTGCGGGCCACGCTGCCGGCTGGGACCGTGTCCGGCGCCCCCAAGGTGCGGGCCATGGAGATCATCGACGCGCTCGAGCCCAGCAAGCGGGGGCCGTACGCCGGCGTCGTGGGCTACGTCGACTTCTCGGGCAACGTCGACACGGCCATCGCCATCCGCACCATGGTGGTGGACGACTCCGGCCGGGCGTCCGTGCAGGCCGGCGCCGGCATCGTGGCCGATTCCGTGCCCGAGCACGAGGACCTGGAGTGCCGCAACAAGGCCCGGGCGCTGCTCGCCGCCGTCCCTGCCGCAAGGCGCATGACGGCCGCCCGGCGGGCCCGGGCGTCGGCGACGCCGGCCTGACGGCATTCTGCCCGCGCTGACCTGCACTATGACAGGTGACCGCGGGCAGAACGCGGGGCGCGGGTGACCGTGGTGACAGACTGGTTGCATGGACCTGCGCACGACGCTCGGGTGGTTCGGGGAGGATCGGGACGTGGTGCGCGTGGCGGGGCCCGAGGCCGTCGCCTACGTGCAGGGCCAGCTCAGCCAGGACGTCGAGGGGCTCGCCGTCGGGGCGAGCGCCCGGTCGTTCGTGCTGCAGCCCACCGGCAAGGTCGATGCCTGGGTCCGGGTGACCCGCACGGGTGACGACGAGCTCGTGCTCGACGTGGACGGCGGCCACGGCGAGGCGGTGGTCGCCCGCTTGCGCCGGTTCCTGCTGCGCACCAAGGCCGAGGTCGACCCGCTCGACTGGCGCACCGTTGCGCTGCGGGGGCCGGGCGCCGCGGACGCGGCTCGGACCGTGGTGCCGGCCGCCGGCGAGGACGACAGCCTGGCGATACCGGCCGGATGGCCGGGTGTCGAGGGCGTCGACCTCCTGGGGCCCGCCCCCCAACCGCCCAGCGGAGTACCCGAGGCCGACGCCGGCGCCTACGAGAGCCTGCGCATCCGGTCCGGCGTCCCGCGGCTGGGCGCCGAGCTCACCGAGCGCACGATTCCGGCCGAGGCCGGCCAGTGGGTCGTCGACGCCTCCGTCGACTTCAGCAAGGGCTGCTTCACCGGCCAGGAGCTGGTGGCCCGCATCGACAGCCGCGGCGGCCACGTTCCCCGCCGCCTGCTCGGCCTGCTCGTCGGCGGCGGCGAACCGTCGCCCGGGGCGGCGCTGGTGGTCGAGGGCCGCGAGGTGGGGAGCGTGACGTCGGCGGCCCGGACGCCGGGCGCCGACGCCGCCGAACCGGCGCACGTCGCCCTGGCGTTCGTCGGACGAGCGGTGACGCCCCCGGCGGACGGGGAGCTGCACGCGGGCGAGCGGACGCTGCCGGTCACCGTCGTCGAGTTGCCGATCGGCTGACCATGGCGCCCCGCACGCACTACGAGGTGCTCGGCGTGCGCTCCACCGCCACGCAGGCGGAGGTCCGGGCCGCCTACCGGGCGGCGGCACGCGACCACCACCCGGACGCCGGTGGTGACGCCGGCCGGATGCGGGCGCTCAACGTCGCCTGGGCGGTGCTGGGGGACCCCACCCGGAGGGCGGCCTACGACCGGGCCCTGGCCGGCGGAAGCGTGGAGGACGAGCGCGTCACCTGGCCCGCCGGCCGGGGGTTCGCGGGCGCGTCCCCGCCCGCCGACGACGACGTGTGGCCGCTGGATCCCGACACCGAGCTGAGCGCCGAGGAGTGGGCCGACCTGGCCGACGCCCGGCCCATCGCCCCGACGATGGCCCTGCGAGGGTGGTGGGCCATCCTGCCGCCGGGCACGTTCGTGGCGTCCGTCGGGCTGTTCGGCGGGTCGGTCGTGTTCACCTCCCCGGCCCTGATGGCCCTCTCCGCCGGGGCGTTCGTGCTGTCGGTCGGCCTGTTCGTGCTGGCGCCGCTCCGGGCCATGACCCGCCGGCCGGGCTCGCGTTAGAGGCCAAGCCGGTAGCGTGCCGGTCGGTGACGGGCACCTACCTGGACCGGATACTCGAGGCCCATCGGGAGGCAGCGCGCGCCGACACCCGGTCCCTCGACCGCCTGATCGAGGCCGCTCACGGACAGCCGCCGACCCGCGGATTCGCGGCCGCCCTCCGGGGGAGCGACGGCCTGGCGGTCATCGCCGAGATCAAGCGCCGCTCGCCGGCGAAGGGCGAGCTCCACGCCGGGCTCGACCCCGCCGGCCTGGCGCGGGCCTACGAGGACGGCGGGGCGGCGTGCCTGTCGGTCCTGACCGACCGTGAGTTCTTCGGCGGCTCGGTGGAGGACCTGCGGGCCGCCCGGGGTGCCACCACCCTCCCGGTCCTGCGCAAGGACTTCACCGTGGCGCCGGCCGACGTGTGTGACGCCCGCACCATGGGCGCCGACGCCGTGCTCCTCATCGTCGCCGCCCTCGACGACGCCGAGCTGCGCGACCTCCACGCCCTGGCCGGCGAGGTCCGCCTGGACGCCCTCGTCGAGGTCCACGACGAGGCCGAGGCCGAGCGGGCGCTGGCGGTGGGCGCCACGCTCGTCGGCGTCAACCAGCGCGATCTCGTGACCTTCGAGGTCGACACCACGCGGGCACAGCGCGTGGGGCGGGCGCTCGCCAGCGACCGGAGCGGCGGTGCCGGCATCGTGCGGGTGGCCGAGTCGGGCATCCACGGGCCCGGCGATGCGTCGGCGCTGGCCGCGGCCGGCTTCGATGCGGTCCTGGTGGGTGAGTCGCTCGTGACCGCCGCCGACCCCGCGGCCGCCGTGCGAGCCCTACGAGGCGGCGACGGCCAAGGGGAAATGGCCACCGACGCGGCCGCAATATCCGGAGAGGGGAACGCTGGCCCAGGATAGCCTGCCAGCGTGTTCGTCAAGATCGAGGGGCTCACGACCGAGGACGACGCCCTGCTGGCCGTGGCCATGGGTGCCGACGGCGTCGGCTTCGTGTTCGCCCCCTCGCCTCGACAGATCGCTCCGCAGAAGGCGGCGGACATCGTCAAGCGCCTGCCCACCGAGATCGTGACGGTGGGAGTGTTCCGCGACGAGTCGCGCGAGCGGGTCGTCGACATCGTCCATCGCACGGGCCTGCGGGCGGCCCAGCTGCACGGGGGCGAGACGCCGGGCGACTCCCATTGGATCCGCCAGCGCGTCCCGCTCGTCATCAAGGCGTTCGCCGCCGGCGACCCCGCCCTCGACGCCGCCGACGACTACGGCGCCGACGCCATCCTCATCGACTCGGCCACGCCCGGCTCGGGCGAGGTGTTCGACTGGTCGCTGGCCGAGGGCGCCCCGTCCAACCGGCGGATCATCCTGGCGGGCGGCCTCACCCCGGAGAACGTGGCCGACGCCGTACGGGTGGTGCGCCCGTGGGGCGTGGACGTGGCCACCGGCGTCGAGTCGTCGCCCGGCCGCAAGGATCCGCGCAAGATGCGCGACTTCGTCAGGGCCGCCAAGGCCGCCGAGCCGCCCGAGCCACTGTCCTCCAGTTACCGCGACCATCGGCCGTTCGACTGGATGGTCGACGAGCTCTCGTGACCCCGGCCACCCCGCCTGCGGCGGCGAGCACGAGTCTTCTGCGCGACCCCGGCGACCGCGGCCGGTTCGGCGACTTCGGCGGCCTCTACGTCCCCGAGACGCTCGTCCCCGCCTGCCAGGAGCTGGAACGGTCGTTCCGGGAGGCGTGGGCCGACGCCGGGTTCCGGGGCGAGCTCGACCGGCTGCTGCGCGACTACGCCGGGCGGCCCTCGCCCCTCACCGACTGCCCCAACCTGTCCTCCGAGCTGGGCCTGCGGGTGCTGCTCAAGCGGGAGGACCTCAACCACACCGGCTCCCACAAGATCAACAACGTCCTTGGCCAGGCGCTGCTCACCCGCCGGATGGGGAAGACGCGCCTGGTGGCGGAGACCGGAGCGGGCCAACACGGCGTCGCCACCGCCACGGCCGCCGCCCTGCTGGGGCTCGAGTGCACCGTGTACATGGGCGAGGTCGACATGGAGCGCCAGGAGCTCAACGTGTTCCGCATGCGCCTCCTCGGGGCCGAGGTGCGCCCGGCGTCGTCCGGCAGCCGCACCCTCAAGGACGCCATCAACGAGGCCCTGCGGGACTGGGTGACCACGGTCGAGTCGTCCCACTACTGCCTGGGCTCGGCCCTGGGCCCGCACCCCTACCCGTTCATGGTGCGCGAGCTGCACCGGGTGATCGGCAACGAGGCCCGCGAGCAGTGCCGGGAGCGGCTGGGACGCGATCCCGACGTGGTCGTGGCGTGCGTGGGCGGGGGATCGAACGCCATCGGCATCTTCTCGGGCTTCGTCGACAACCCCGCCGTCGAGCTGGTCGGCGCCGAGCCCGCCGGCGGGGCCGCGGTCGGCCACGGCGTCCCGGGCGTCGTCCACGGCTCCCAGTCGTTCCTGCTGCAGGACGAGGACGGCCAGGTGCTGGAGGCCGAATCGGTCTCGGCGGGCCTGGACTATCCCGGCATCGGCCCTGAGCACGCCTGGCTGTCGAGCGTCGGCCGGGCGCGCTACCCCTCGGTCGGCGACGCCGAGGTGCTCGACGCCTTCGCCCTCCTGGCCCGCACCGAGGGCATCCTTCCGGCCCTCGAGCCGGCCCACGCCCTCGCCTGGATCAGCCGCGAGCGGGCGGCGCTGGCGGGCAAGGTCGTGCTCGTCAACATGTCGGGCCGCGGCGACAAGGACGTCGAGCAGGTCGCCCGCCTGATGGGGGACGCCGAGCGGTGACACAAGACGTGGTGGCAACCGGTGTGCTGGAGGACCGGCTGCGGGCGGGCCGGAACGCCGGGCGCAAGCTGCTGGTTCCCTACGTGACGGGGGGCCTGCCGGGGTGGGAGCGGGTCGTCGAGGCCGTGGCCGACGCCGGGGCGGATGCCATCGAAGTGGGCATCCCGTTCTCCGATCCGGTGATGGACGGGCCGACCATCCAGGCTGCGTCCGAGCGGGCCCTGGCTGCCGGCGCCACGCCCTTCGGGATCGTCGGCGGGCTCGGCCGCCTCGAGGTGGGCGGCGTGCCGCTGGTGGTGATGACCTACTACAACCCGGTCCACCGGGCCGGCCCGCGGCGCTTCGCGGCCTGGCTGGCGGACGCCGGCGTGGCCGGGGCCATCGTGCCCGACCTGCCGCTCGAGGAAGTCGGGGACTGGGCGACGGCGGCCGACGACGCGGGCGTGGAGACGATCCTGTTGGCGGCGCCCACGGCGTCGGACGAGCGGTTGGCCGGCATCTGCGCCCGCAGCCGGGGGTGGGTCTACGGCGTGGGTCTGTTGGGGGTCACCGGCGAGCGGGACGAGCTGCGGCGGAGCGCCCTGGAGATCGCGGCGCGCCTGAAGGCCGTGACCGACAGGCCGGTGCTGGTGGGCGTGGGCGTGTCCACCCCCGAGCAGGCGGCCGGGGTGGCGGCGGTGGCGGACGGGGTGATCGTGGGCTCGGCACTGGTGCGCCGGCTGCTCGACGGCGGCGGCCCCGAGGCCGCGGCGGCGTTCGTGGGCGAGCTCCGCGCCGGCCTCGACGCCCTCGCCTGATTAGGGGGCGGGGCCGGCGGGGCGGACGGGACGGGTGTCCGGCGGCGGTACGCTCGACCGCCGTGGCCCCCGGCGAGCGACAAGACGGCTGCCTGCTCTGCGCAGCCGAGCGCATCACCCCCTGGTACCACGAGGACCACGTCTGCTGGATCGCCGACTGCGAGATCTGCGCCACCCCGATGGTCGTGTGGCGCTGGCACGGTGCCGAACCCCCGGACGTCGACCGCGAGCACATGCTGCGGCGGCTCGGGCTCGTGGCCGACGGGGTGTTCGACGGGCACTACGTCGACGGCAACATGCGCAAGATCCCCGACCACTTCCACGCCCATGCCCGTCCGCGGGGCGGGTTCTTCGGCCACGGCTTCCGGCGCGACCGCACCAACGAGGCGGCTGCAGATGAGTGAAGCCGGTGCCGGCCAGGTGGTCAACGTCTACGACGCCCTCGGCGGCCAGGCGTTCTTCGACGACCTGGTGGCGCGCTTCTACCGGCGGGTGGCCATGGATCCGCTGCTG
>DASQUY010000379.1:0-11385 GCA_035641055.1 Acidimicrobiales bacterium
CTCGCCTGCGGCAAGGGCGAGATGCTCTGCCAGTACGCCGCCCGCCACGGCACAAGGGGTGTCGGCATCGACATCCACCCGCCGTTCATCGACATGGCCAAGGACCGCGCCGCGGAGCTCGGAGTGGCAGAGCGCCTCGAGTTCCGTGTCGGTGACGCCGGCACGAACGCCGTCGACTCCCGATTCGAGGTGGTGAGCTGCATCGGCGCCACGTGGATCGGGGGCGGTTTCAGCGGGACCGTTGAGCTCATGAAGCGGTCGCTGGCCAGCGACGGATGCCTGCTGGTCGGCGAGGTCTTCCTCGAGTCCGAACCCCCGCCCGATCTCGCCGCTCGCCACCAGGGGACACTGCGAGGCATCGCCGACCTGGGCGGCCTCCTCGATCAGGTGGAAGCGGCCGGGCTGCAGCTGACCGAGATGGTCATCGCCAGCCGAGACGATTGGGACCGCTACTCGTCCCGACAGTGGGCACGGGCCCACGCATGGCTCGGCCGCAACCCCGACCACCCGGACGCGGAGGGCATCCGCGTCTGGACGGACCGGTCCCGCCGCGCGTATCTCGGCGACGAACGTAGCTGGCTGGGGTGGGGCGTCTTCGTGCTCCGGCCGTAGGCGTTGATGTCGCAGCCCGGTAGTAGTGGGCGCTGGATGCGGAGGGGCGCGGTCTACGACGACATAGCGGACTGGTACGACGCCTGGGTGGGCGACTCGTCGGGTGTCATCTGCGAGCAGGCTCCCGGTCTGGTTCCTGAACGCCTGGACGGGCTCCGCATTCTCGACGCCGCCTGCGGCCAGGGACGCGTGGCGCGGGAGTTCGCCCGGCGGGGCGCCGCCGTGGTCGGTGTGGACGTCTCGCAGCGACTCGTCGCCAAGGCCCGAGCCGACGAGACCGCCCGCCCGCTCGGTGTCGACTACGTCGTCGCCGACCTCGCCGATCCGGGGGCGTGGTGGGACGGGGTTCCCTTCGACGGCGCGGTCTGTGAGATGGCGCTCATGGACATCGAGCACCTCGACGCCGCTCTGGCCGGCATTACCCACGTCCTCCGCCCGGGCGCCTGGTTCGTCATGTCCCTGGTCCACCCGTGCCTTCCCGGCAGGGACAGGGGCCTGTCGAGCTGGCCGCCCGAGCACGGGTACGCCACCGAGGGTTGGTGGATATCGCCCCACCACCACCCCGGCGGGGCACGGATCAGGATCGGCGCCTACCACCGCACCCTGTCCACCTACCTCAACGCCCTCCTCGAGGCCGGGCTCACCATCGACCGAGCCGTCGAGCCACCTGCCGACGTTCCCACGTTCCTCGTGCTCGCCTGCCATCGCCGTTAGGCCTGGCCGGCCGACCGCGTACTCCGGCCTGGTCGGACAGGTGAGTGTCCGCTACTCGGTGTCGCGGTGGACAGTCTCGAGCGAGAACGCGGGGAGGCAGACGGCTATGTACTCGGCGCCGTCGGGTCCCGGCGTGCTGTACCGCACCCACTCGCCTGCCCGGGCGTGCACCGCCTGCCCCGACCGCACGTCGAAGGTGCCGCCGTCGTGTTCGACCGAGAGCGTCCCGCGCAGCACGACCGTGAGCTCGTCGAACTCGGGACGCTGGCCCGGCTCGGACCAGCCGGACGGGCTCCGCATGTGGGCCACGCTCAGCCGCGCCTCCCCCGTATTGGCCCGACCGACGTACTCGTCGATCACCTTTGGTGGCTCGCCCGCGGCCGTGACCCGGGCCGGCGTGTCGATCAAGATCGGCATAGGCACCATCCTGGCCGACTGCGCAAGGCATCCGCCGGAGCGACGCGCCATGTGGCACATTGTCCGCGGGCTCATCCCGTTCGACGACGACGGCGTCGCGGACGCCATCCCCAGCGACAGGTGCAAGCATGCCGGAGACCGGTCTCGATGCCGTCGACTGGACGGGCGCAGCGACGTCGCTCATCGACAACGGGTGGATCCGCCTCGCGGGTGCGGTCCGTGGCCGCACGTGCGCGCGGCTGATCGAGGCGGCACCGGGGGAGTGGGCGCCGCTTCCCGAAGTGGAAATGGATGTTCACCAGGGTGGGTTCTCGTGTGGGGTCTTCTTCGACCGGGCGGCGTCGGAGGTCCAGGAGTTCGGCCGCACGGTGTGCGACTCGCTGACCAAGGCCCGCCCGGACCTGCCTGCCGTTCCCTGCTTCAACGAGGTCCAGTGGGGGAGGTCGCACGACGGGGTCGGCTACATCACGGCCCATCGCGACCCGCCCGGAGCCGGCGGAGTCATCGCGATCGTGACGCTCCGGGGCCGGGCGGTGTTTCGCGTGTGGCAGGGGTCTCGACCAACGGAGTGGGAAACGGCGGATGGCGACCTCGTGATACTGCGGGGCAACGGTTGGCCGAGCGAGAGCTCCCTCTGCCCCGTCCACGAGGCGGAGTCGCCCCGCGTGGGTGACCGGATGACCATGACCCTCCGCCACAACACGCGCGGGCCCGGAGGGGATTACTTCGCGTGACGAGGGCAAAGAGCGTGCCCGCGCGCCGTCGGCTCGCCGCGGCGCTTCACGGCAACTCGTGCTGGTTGATCTGGATGAGCAGACCGTCGGGGTCGCGCAAGGCGATCGAGTAGCCGTACGCCTCGTCTGTGACATCGCGTTCAAGGTCGACACCGGCATGCTGCAGGCTCTCCGCCAGCTCGCGAATCGGCCGGTCGGCCTCGAACGTGAGCAGCACCCGTGGCTTCGGGGTCGTGGCGGGGAGGTCGCGCGATCGATGCAGTGCAATCGTGATGTCCTCACCACGGAGCTCGACAATGTTGCGCTTTCGACCACTGACTATGACCAGCCCAAGGAGGCTGTAGAACTTGACGGACTCGTCGAGATCCGACACGTAGACGAGCGGCCTCGCCTTCAACGCCGCTCCCGTTCAGCTCGCCTCCGCAGGTGCTCCTCCAATGCGTCCTGGACGAAGGCCGAGAGCGACTGCTCTGCATCAACGGCCGCGTGCTTGACTCGCTTCACGAGGTCCGTCGGCAGATACAGGTTGAACTGTTGCTTCTCGCCGTCGGGCTCGGGGCCGCTCAAGAGGATGCCCCGGTGACGCTGGTCGTCGTCAGCTCAACGCTGTGGCCAGCGGGATCCCGTGCTGCTGTCGATCGGACTCCCCATGGTCGGTTCGTTGGAGGCTCCTCGAAATCGACCCCCTGGGCGCGGAGCCGCTGGTACTCGTGATCGACGTCGTGGACCTCCAGATGGAACTGGACACGGTCGGGGGTCACGAGAGGATCCCCGACGTGAAAGCCAATGGCAGCGCCACCTTCGCCGCGAACAAGGACGAATCGCGGCGTGTCCTCGATGACCTTCATGCCGAGATGCTCCGTGTACCAATCCCGCAGCAAGTGAGGATCCTTGGTCCACACCGTCACGTTCGTCAGTCGCATCCGGCGCCTCCCGGCCGATTGATTATAGGATTATAGGACCCTATAACACCCGGAGGTCAAGGCGCCGGCGGTGGGCATGTCACGCCACCGCGCATCATCAGGGTGCAGACGGTCTCGCGACTCACCTTCCAGCGGCCGTCGTCGAGCACGGCGTAGCCCACGTCCGTTTGGGGCGCCGAGCGGCCTCCGTAGTCCAACGTGTAGACGAGAGCGGCACGCTCGGCGTCGAGGAAGACGATGTCCCCGAGGGTCACCGTCTGCCTCTCGACGATGTCGGGGTACGGAGCCGTGCTGGTGTCCATGAACGGGGCCAGCTCGTCGCTGTCCTCGATGTGCGCTCGCCGTCCGCCGACCGTCAGAGACCCGTCGAAGGCCGTGGTGTACGCCTCGGCGATCGCTGCTCTCGCAGTCTCCGGGTCGGCCGGTTCGTCGCCCGACGACGGGGGCAGCGTCGGCGCGGTCGTCGGTGGGACCGGCACGGACGCCGCCGGCGCCTCGCCCTCGCGACCGGGATCGGGCTGCGAATCCTCGCCCACTACCGATGAACACGCGCCACCGACACCCGGGGTCGCGCCGTCTTCGGCGGGCACCGGCGCGCCCGTGCCCAGCCCGGCCTCGATGGATATCACGCCCGGAAGCGGGGCGAGCGAGTCGCGGAGCCGGGCAGCGGCCTCCTCATCACCCTCGTGGGTGACGACCCGGAACGACGGGTGGATGCCGCCGTCGTCGCTGACGAGCATCTCGGTCGCACGGGCGCCCAGCTCCTCCGTTGCCGTGTCGTCGTCCGTCCCGTCGGAATCCCCGCACACGGTGGCCTCGAGGTCTTCGAGCTCCTCCAACGCCTGGTCGCGGGTGACCTCGGCGAACCGCGCCACGTCGGGCGACAATGCGATCACCTCACGCACGGCGGCGACCTGATCCCCGGTCGCGTCAGTGGTCATGACGACCACGAGGTCGGCCTCCTCCCAACTGACCTCGGCGGGCTCGACCTGCCGCGCCGGCGCCGCGTCAGTGGCGACCGTGGTCTCGTCGGTCCGGCCGGTCAGCAGGGACACAGCGACCGTCACCGCCGCCGCCGCGAGCGCGGCCGCGGCGACAACCGGCGCGCGTCGGGAGTAGATCCGCCCCCCGTGCGACGCCCGTTCGGGTTGGTCGCCGGGGCCGGGGACCCGGACCTCGATCTGCTCGGCGGCCTCCTGCAGGGCGACACGCAGGGCCCGCTCGACTCCCTCGTCCTCGCTCACGTGATCACCTTCCTCAGCGCCGCCAGTCCCCGGTGGACGAGCGAGCGCACGGTCGCCGGCCGGCAGCGGAGCAGCGCCGCGATCTCGGCGTCGGGCCAGTCCTCGTAGAAGCGCAGCACCAGCGCGGCCCGCTGGCGGTAGGGGAGGCGGGCCAGCGCGTCGAGCAGGACCGGCGTTTCGGGCTGGACGCCGTCGCGCACCAGGTCACCGAACGCGGCCGCTTCTCGGCGCGCCCGGCGGTGGTGAGCCCGGCAGGCGTTCAGCACCACGGTGCGCAGGTAGGCCGACGGTGCTCGCACGTCGTCCCAGCGATCGTGGAGCCGCAGGAACGAGTCCTGCACGAGGTCCTCGGCGGTCGCCCGGCTCCCGGTCAGGAGGTACGCCAGCCGCACCAGCCGCTCGAAGTCGGCCGAGTACACATCGGCCAAGGCCTGCTCGGACCCGTCAGCACCGACGCCCTCCAACAGCTCCGCCCTCAGTCGCGGCGCGTCCCCCACACCCAAGAGATGCCCGGGCACGCCGAATCGTTGCACGGAAGGTGGCGCCGGGCCCGTCAGCCCCCGGGATCGATGACGGGCTGATCGGCCGGTAGGCGTTCGCCGCCGAAGCCGCCGAAGCCGCCTGGCCTACGGCATGGACGAGGCCCAGGAGGGCCGCGACGCCTTCCTCGAGCGTCGCGGCCCCCGACTAGTCGCCCTGTCCTGTCACTACGAGGCGGCGGTCAGGCCCTCGCTTGCGCCGTCATGAACGCGGCTGCGACCCGCGCCCGGGATGGTCGGGAACCGTGATCTCCACCGCGTAGTCGTTGTCGGTGTAGTCCGACTCCGGCAGAGCGTGGCAGAGTCCGGTGGCTGGGTCCTCGTGGCGGCAGGGGTTGTCGGCCGTCGGCTCGTAGGGCGGGTTCGCCGTGATGCGCAGCAGGTAGGTGCCCGCCGGCACCGGCTCCTGCCCGTCGCCGCCGTCGAGCACGAAGAACTGCCCCTGGAGGTCCTTGCGGTAGGTGTCCGTCCAGCCGGCGCTGATGCCCTGGTTGCCAGGACGGCCGACGCCGCCGCACGAGAGGTAGTACGGCTCACCGGGCGGTGTCCCCATCCAGGCCGGGTTGGGGTCGGTGTCGATCATGCAGAACCCGGCCTTCGCGGCGCGCCACACCGTCCCGGTGGCGGGGTCGATCAACTCGTAGAGCGCGTAGTTGCGGAAGTGGTAGTGCCCGTGGCACTCGGCGAACTCGAACAGGTTCGAGCCCTCCTCGATGTGCTCGTTGGGGTCACCGACCACGATGTCCGCGTCACCGATGTTGGCGACCATCACGGTGAACCGCAGGACCCGCCGCGTCCCCGGGGTGATGCCGCCCTCGATCACCTGGCAGCTGCCGGCCTCCATCACTTCGTCCGTGACGTTCCACTGGCGCCCGAGCTCGCGCCGGACCCAGAGATTCGGCGTCCCTTCGAGGTCGGGCCCGGGGTCGTCGGTTGTGGCGCCAGCGCTGGTCGACGGCCCGATCAGTGCGAGTTGGACGACGACCGCGAGGGCCACCCCAAGGGCCCAGCGACGCCGGTGTGTGATCCTGGACATGAGAATCTCTTCCTTTCGCCTACGCCCGACGGATCCCGTGGCGCCGGTGGGGCGTCCGGGAGTCGCGCGCATCTTCACCCTCAACACGACAGGCGTGATTGCCGGCCCGTGAACCGGGTGTGAAACGCGGCGAGGAACCCGTGCTTTCAATCCACCGTGGCCCCGCCGGGGTCGTCGAGGGCGGGGCCCTCGGCCATCGTCGGGCCGGTGCCGCAGCCGGTGGGCACCGACGACGTGTCGCCGAGCGGGAGCACCTTGAGCGCCGGGTTGGCGCCGGAGCGCACGCCCCAGTCGCTCTCGCCGCACGGACCGGCGGCGCGGACGGGCTCGCCGCACGTATACCGCGATGGTCGGGCACACCCGAGGGCGTACCGTGTTGGTGGGCGGGGAGTTGGCGGGTCGGGGCATCGGTGGATGCGAGGACGGCTATGACGAACGTGAACATCGACGACCAGCAGTTGCAGATGGTGGGGCCGACGGCCCGGCTCGTGGAGTTCCTGCGCGAGCTCGCGAGAACCGGCCGCCCCCTCGTCCGGAGCATCGATCAGCACCCAGTGGTGCGGTGGCTGTTCGACCTCCCCGACGAGGTCGCCCTCGACGTCGAGGCCGCGGCGGGCGAGACCATCCTGTCGATCGATCCGGTCGCCTCTGAGCCGCCGCCCCCTGCTCCGCCGCCGCTCAGGCGGTGGCTCGACCGCGTCGCCCTCCAGGACTCGGCGCTCGACGCGCCGGCCCTGTCCGACGCCATCCCCGACGACGCCCGGGGCGAGGTCGAGCGTCTCTACCGGCCCTGGCTCCAGCGCTGGCAGCTGTGGGCCGAGGCCGATCGCCTGCTTGCCCCCCGGCGGTCGTGGTACGACGAGCTCGCCCGGGCGTGCCGCCAGCTCGAACAGCAGGACGACGTCTACGAGCTGGTGATCGGGACGGGGCTCCTCACGTGGTCCACGCCGACGGGCGAGATCCGCCACCCGCTGCTCACGACCCGGGTCGACATCCGCACCGACGGGGCCACGGGGCGGGTCGACGTGGTCGTCCCCGACGGGGGCGTCACCAGCATCGCCGACCGGTCGCTGCTGGAGGGGCAGGACGGTTTCGAGTCGCAGCTCCCTCAGTCGGTGCGCGACGAGATCCGCTCCGGTCCCGCCGTGCCGCTGGGCGACCGCAACAAGGAGCTGCTCGGCCGGTGGCAGGCGCTGGCGTTGCGCCGGGCCCTGCCCTACGACCATTCGTGGAAGCCGACCGAGCCCGGGGAGTCGGGGCCCGACCTGCGCTTCGCCCCCGCGCTCATCCTGCGCGAGCGCGACCGCACCAGCCTGATCGACTACTTCGACCGGATGCTCGAGGCCCTGTCCGGCCCCGACGCTAGGGCGCCGCTCGGGCTGGCCCAGCTCCTGTCGGCGCTCGAGCCCGATGACCGGCTCGCGTGGCTCGAGCGGGAGGGCGCCACCGACGGGGCGACGGTCGGCGGCGATCCGCTGTTCCCGCTGCCCGCCAACCCCGAGCAGCGCCAGATCATCGACCGGCTGCACACCGACAACGGTGTGGTCGTCCTCGGACCGCCCGGCACTGGCAAGACCCACACCATCGCCAACCTGCTCTCCGCCCTGCTGGCGCGCGGCCAGCGCGTCCTGGTGACGAGCCAGAAGGCCCAGGCCCTCCGCGTGCTGCGCGGCAAGCTGCCGCCCGAGATCCAGAAGCTGTGCGTCTCGATGACCGACGTGTCCCGGGGCGGCTCGCGGGAGCTGGACGAGAGCATCACCGCGCTCTCGGACCGCTACTCGACGTTCTCGCCCGCCCGCCACGACGAGGAGACGCGGCGGCGCACCGAGGCCAGGGAGGCCGCCCGTCGGCGGGTCGCCGAGCTGACCGGGCGCATCCGGGCGCTGCGCGCCTCCGAGACCGACGTCCACCCGCCGGTCGCCCCCGGCTACGAGGGCACCAAGGCGCGCATCGCCGAGCGCCTGCGCCGGCACGCGCCCGAGTGCGATTGGATGCCGACCCCGTTCCCCGAGACGGCGCCCGCCGACCGGCCGCTGCCGGTCCACGATCTCGTCGAGCTACGGCACTTGCTGGCGTCGGGCAGCCCCGAGCGGGCGGCCCGGACGCAGCAGCACTTCCCCGACATGTCGTCGATCCCGACCGGCGTCGCCATCCGGGCGCTGGTCGACGCCGAGGCGGCAGCCGCCACCAAGGCCAGGGTCGCCGCCACCGAGCTCTCCGCCACCCTGTCGGCCCTGGACGGCGAGGACCTGGCGGCCATCCGGTCGGAGGTCGACCGGGCGCAGGGCGGCCTCCACAGCCTGGCGTTGGGTGGCGACCCGGCGGCGTGGCCGGACGACTGGCGCCGGCGGGCGCTCGGCGACGGTCTCGCCCGGCGCGAGCAAGGGATGTGGCGCCAGCTCGCGCAGCTCGCCGGGCACGCCGCCATTGCCCAGCGCCGGCTGGACACGATCGGGTTCCGCAGCATCGTGCTGCCCAGGTTCGACCCGCAGGGGCCCGGCAGCTTCGGCGGCCAACTCAACGCCGGCCGGGCGCTGCAGGCGCACCTCGCGGCAGGCAACACGCTCCGGAAGCGGTTCAGGCCAGCCGTGCAGAGGCGGGCCGAACGGTTGCTCGCGGGCGCGCTCGTCGACGGCGTGCCGGTTACCGATGTGACGCTCCTCGACTGCGTGATGGCCGCGCTCGAGGCCGAGAACACCGCCGCGTTGCTGACGGCGCACTGGGCGCTCGTCGGCGTCCACGTCGACCCGAGCGTCTCCGTGCCGCGGCGGATCGCCCAGCTCGCAGACCTGGCCACGGCCCTCGACAACGTGCTCGCAGTCGTCGCCGCGCGGGACGGCATCGAGCAACGCCTTGCCGCTCGCGGCGTCCGCGTGCCGCTGGCCTCGCCCGAGGATTGGACGGAGTTCGCCGGCGCCTTGAGCGCAGTGCAGGCTCGGCTCGAAGCCGAACGCGCCACCCAGGTTCTGCAGGACATGGCTGCCCGCTTCGAGCTGGAGGCGCAGTCACCGGCGGCGCCTCCCGAGGTGGGGCGGCTGGCGGCCGCGGTCGCCGACCGCGACGTCGGTGCGTACCAGGCGGCGGCCGAAGCTCTGGCCGCCGCCCCCACTGAGCACGCCGAGCAGCGGCGCTGCGACGAGCTGTGGAGCCGGCTGGACGGGGCCCACCCCGTGCTCGCGGACCTCCTGGCCCGGACGTGCCACGAGGACTGGGACCGGCGGCTGGCCTCGTTCGAGTCGGCCTGGGCCTGGGGCAAGGCCAGGTCGTTCGTCGACGCTCTGCGGGAGCCCGGCCTCGAGGATCGCCTCGCGGCGGAGTTGCAGGAGGCGGTCGACCGGGTCGGTCGGACCACGGCGGCGCTGGCGGCCGAGGAGGCCTGGGGCGAGTGCCTGCTGCGGATGACGGCCCACCAGGAGCAGGCGCTGCGGTCCTACCGCGCCAACATCGACGACCGGGGGAAGGGCACCGGCCGGTGGGCGTCCCGCTACGCGGCGGCCGCCCGGGCGGCGATGATCGAGGCCCGGGATGCGGTGCCGGCGTGGATCATGCCGCTGCGCGACGTCGTCGACACCGTGCCGCCCGATCAGAACAGCTTCGACGTCGTGATCATCGACGAGGCGTCCCAGGCCAGCATCGAGTCGCTATTCCTCCTGTGGCTGGCGCCCCGGGTGATCGTGGTGGGCGACGAGCGCCAGTGCGCACCGTCGCAGGTGATCCGGGGCGAGCTGCAGCCGATCTTCGACCGCCTCGACGACTACCTCGCCGATGTGCCCGACTACCTGAAGCTGGCGTTCACCCCCAAGTCGAACCTGTTCAGCCTGCTGCAGACCCGCTTCGGATCGGTCATCCGCCTGCGGGAGCACTTCCGTTGCATGCCCGAGATCGTGGGCTGGTCATCGGGCCAGTTCTACGCCGATGCCCCGCTCGTCCCGCTGCGCCAGTACGGCGCCGACCGGCTGCCGCCGTTGCGGACGGTGCACGTCGCCGGCGCCGGCACCGAGGGGAGCTCGACGCGCCTGCGTAACCAGGCCGAAGCCGAGGCGCTGGTCGAGGCGCTGCTGGACTGCCTCGATGACGACGCCTACGAGGACAGGACGTTCGGCGTCGTAGTGCTGCAGGGCAGCGGGCAGGTGCGACTGATCGAGGATCTACTCCAGCAGCAGGTGTCGCCCGAGGAGTGGGAGCGCCGGCGCCTCCGAGTCGGCACACCACCCGACTTCCAGGGCGACGAACGCGACATCGTGTTCCTGTCGATGGTCGTGGCCGACCGCCGACGTGCCGTCACCGCGCGCGAGTGGCAGCGTCGCTTCAACGTGGCCGCCAGCCGCGCCCGCGACCAGATGTGGCTGTTCCACTCGGTGACGCTCGACATGTTGTCGCCGTTCGACCTCCGGCGGTCGCTGCTCGCCTACACGTCCGACCCTCCGGCCCCGTTGACCGTCGATCGCTTCGACGACCTGACCTGGGACTCCGAGGTCCGCGACCCGTTCGAGTCGCGGTTTGAGCAGCGCGTGTTCGTCGCCCTGCGCGACCGGGGGTTCCACGTAACGCCCCAGGTCGACGTCAACGGCCGGCGCATCGACCTGGTGGTGAGTGGCGCCGAGGGCCGGCTAGCCGTCGAGTGCGACGACGACAACTGGCACACCCGGGTCGACGACCAACTCGCTGACCTCGACCGCGAGCTCGAGCTGCACCGGGCCGGCTGGATGTTCTGGCACGTCCGGGAGTCGGAGTTCTACCTCGACCCGGTGGCAGCGCTCAGCGGCTTGTGGACGACGCTGGAGGCGAGGGGCATCCGGCCAGGCGACGTTGGGGAGGCCGCGCGTGACGAGGGGGGAACCCACACGTCGTGGGAGGCGACGGCGCTGTCGGACGAGGAAGGCCTGGACGGCCTCGACGGCGCCGACCCCGCCGACCTCGACTTCGAGATCAGCCCGCTAAGCACCGCGTCGTAACGTTCGCCGATCACAGGAGGTCTTTGACGCTGATTGCCTGGCGACCCGGCGCCCACCACCCGCGGCAGAGCACTGGATCTGCAGGTTCGCATGGACACGCCACCGTGCCATCGTGAGCGCGAAGGTCGGGGAGCGCTTGGGCGTTACCGCCGTCGCCCGGGCCGACGCAGGGCGAGTGTCGTGCCGTGCGGCTCGTGGCGGATGACCGCCA
>DASQUY010000380.1:0-7544 GCA_035641055.1 Acidimicrobiales bacterium
TGATGAACTCGGGCTTGAAGAAGTCGCGGGGGTCGCCCGGCAGGTTCGACGTCATGATCAGCACGACGTTGGTGAAATCGACCGTGCGCCCCTGCCCGTCTGTGAGCCGCCCGTCGTCGAGCACCTGGAGCAGCACGTTGAACACGTCGGTGTGCGCCTTCTCGATCTCGTCGAGCAGCACGACCGCGTAGGGCCGGCGCCGCACCGCCTCGGTGAGCTGGCCCGCCTCCTCGAAGCCCACGTACCCGGGCGGCGCGCCGATGAGGCGGCTGACGGTGTGGCGCTCCTGGTACTCGCTCATGTCGATGCGGACCATCGCCCGCTCGTCGTCGAACAGGAAGTCGGCCAGCGAGCGGGCCAGCTCGGTCTTGCCGACGCCGGTGGGGCCCAGGAACAGGAACGAGCCGATCGGCCGGTGCGGGTCGGACAGCCCGGCCCGGCTGCGGCGGATGGCGTTGGCGACCGCGGTGACCGCCTCGTCCTGGCCGACCACCCGCTCGTGGAGCACCTGCTCCATGCGGACCAGCTTGGCCATCTCGCCCTCCATCAGGCGGCTGACCGGCACGCCGGTCCAGCGGGAGACGACCTCGGCGACGTCCTCCTCGTCGACCTCCTCCTTGAGCATGCGCTGGCCGCCGGACTGGAGCTCCTCGAGCTGGCGCGTGGCCTCCTCGACCTGCCGCTCGAGCTCGGGGATCTGGCCGTAGCGGACCTCGGCCGCCTTCTCGAGGTCGGTCTCGCGCTCGACCTCGCTGCGCCGCGCCTCGAGCTGCTCCTTGAGCTCGCGAATGCGGCCGATGGCCTCCTTCTCGTTGTTCCAGTGCGCCAGCATGGCGTCGCGCCGCTCGCGCAGGTTGGCCAGCTCCTCGTCGAGCCCGGCGAGCCGCTCGGCCGAGACGTCGTCGGTCTCCTTGGCCAGCGCCACCCGCTCGATCTCGAGCTGGCGGATGCGCCGCTCGACCACGTCGATCTCGGTGGGCAGCGAGTCGATCTCGATGCGCAGCCGGGACGCCGCCTCGTCGACCAGATCGATCGCCTTGTCGGGCAGGAACCGCCCGGTGAGGTAGCGGTCGGACAGCACGGCGGCGGCGACCAGCGCTGCGTCCTGGATGCGGACGCCGTGGTGGACCTCGTAGCGCTCCTTCAGACCCCGGAGGATGGCGATGGTGTCGTCGACCGACGGCGGCCCCACGAACACCTGCTGGAAGCGGCGCTCGAAGGCGGCGTCCTTCTCGATGTGCTTCCGGTACTCGTCGAGCGTGGTGGCGCCGATCATGCGGAGCTCGCCGCGGGCGAGCAGTGGCTTGAGCATGTTGCCGGCGCCCATGGCGCCCTCGGCGGCACCGGCGCCGACGACCGTGTGCAGCTCGTCGATGAAGGTGACGACCTCGCCCTCGGCGTCGGTGATCTCCTTGAGGACGGCCTTGAGCCGCTCCTCGAACTCGCCCCGGTACTTGGCGCCCGCCACCATCGAGCCCAGGTCGAGGGCGATGATGCGCTTGTGCTTGAGCGACTCGGGCACGTCGCCCTCGACGATGCGGCCGGCGAGGCCCTCGACGATGGCGGTCTTGCCCACCCCGGGCTCGCCGATCAGCACGGGGTTGTTCTTGGTGCGGCGCGACAGCACCTGGATGACCCGCCGGATCTCGTCGTCCCGCCCGATGACCGGATCGAGCTTGCCCTGGCGGGCCACCTCGGTGAGGTCGCGGCCGTAGCGCTCCAGCGCCTGGTACTGCTCCTCGGGGTTCTGCGAGGTGACCCGGTGGCTGCCCCGCACGTCCTGCATCGCGGCCAGCACCTGCTCGCGAGTGACGCCCAGCTTGTCGGCGAGCGCCAGCAGGAGGTGCTCGGTGGACAGGTACTCGTCGCTGAGCTCGGCCCGGGCCGCGTCGGCGGCGTCGATGACCTGCTGCAGCTCGCGGGAGATCCGCGCCTCGCTGCCGTAGGCCCGGGGCAGCTTGGCCAGGGCCTCGTTGACCTGGTTGCGCAGCGGCACGAACTCGATTCCCAGCCGCTGCAGCATGGGGAGGACGATGCCCTCGCCCTGGCCCAGCAGGGCGGCGAGCAGGTGGTCGGGGGTGACCTCGGGGTTGGAGGCCTGCTTGGCCGCCTCCGCGGCGGCGCTGAAGGCCTCCTGCACCTTGAGCGTCCAGCGGTTGGGATCGAGCGCCATGCGACCAGCCTACCCTTCGCTGAGAAAAGTTGACAGTCCTAGACTCAACCTCTGCCCGGAACTTGCGGTGGTTAGAGGGGCTATGACCCCCGTAACCACCGCAAGTTCGCGTTTTAGGAGCGGCGGCGGGACTCGAAGACGGCGACGGCCTGGCGGAGGGGCACCAGCTCGCGGCGGTGCTGGCGGTGGGCGTCGGCGACGGCCTCGGCCGCCTGCTCACGCACCTTGGCGAGCTCGGCGCGCAGGCGGGAGACCTCGGCCTCGAGCTCCAGCACTCGCTGGACACCCACGAGGTTGAGCCCCTCGGCCGTCAACTCCTGGATGCGGCGGAGCTGCTCGATGTCGGCGTCGCTGTAGCGCCGGCTGCCCCCGGCGGTGCGAGCGGGATCGAGGAGTCCCTTGCGTTCGTAGATGCGCAGGGTCTGGGGGTGCACGCCGCCCAACTCGGCCGCCACCGAGATCACGTACACGGCGCGCGTGCGCCCGCCCTGGTCGGGTCGCATGCTCATGTGGTCGTCTCCTCCGCCCCGAGGTGCGCCCGAGGCGAGCTGCCGTTGGAGGCGGCAGCCAGTGCCTCGACCGCCTTGCGCTGCTCCGCGGTGAGCTTCTGCGGCACCGCCACCTCGACGGTCACCAGCAGATCGCCCGTCCGACGCCGGCGGGCCACGCCCTTGCCCCGCACCCGCAGCGTGCGGCCCGAGCGGGTGCCGGCCGGGATGCGCACCTTCACCGGATCGCCGCCGAGGGTGGGCACGGCCACGGTGGCCCCCAGCGCCGCCTCGGGGAACGTGATCGGCACGGTGAGGGTGAGGTCGTCGCCCCGCCGCCCGAACAGGGGGTGCGCGGCCACCCGTACGGTCACGTACAGGTCGCCGGCCGGGCCGCCGTTGCGACCGGGGCCGCCGCGGCCCCGGAGCCGGATGCGCTGGCCGTCGTCGACCCCGGCCGGGATCCGGACCTTGACCTCGCGGGGTCGCTGCTCGACGCCGCTGCCCCGGCAGGTGGGGCACGGGTCGTCGACGACGTAGCCCCGGCCGGCGCACTCCGGGCACGGCGTCGAGAAGCTGAAGAAACCCTGGTTGTCGTCGAGCACGCCCCGACCGCCGCAGCGGGGGCAGGCGTGGGGGGTCGTGCCGGGACGGGCACCCGTCCCCCGGCAGGTCGAGCAGGCCGCCTCGCTCGTGAGGTGAACGGTCGTGGTCAGCCCGCCGACGGCGTCCTCGAACGACAGGTGCAGCTCGGCCTCGAGGTCCTGACCCCGATGGGGGCCGGTGCCGCGCGCCGCGCCGGGGCCGGCGCCGCCGGGTCCACGGCGACGGGCGCGCCCGAACAGCCCGCCCAGCACGTCGCCCAGGTCACCGAGGTCCTCGAACCGGAACCCGCCCGGTCCCCCGCCCGGGCCACCCGCACCCTGGCCGCCGAACATGCCGCCCACCGGGCCGAGCTTGCGGACCTCGTCGTACTCCTTGCGCCGCTCGGCGTCGCCGACGACGTCGTAGGCGGCCGAGATCTCCTTGAAGCGTTCCTCGGCAGCCTTGTCGCCGGGGTTGGCGTCGGGGTGGTACTGGCGCGACAGCTTCCGGTACGCCTTGCGGATGTCCTTCTGGGACGCGCTGTCGCTCACCCCGAGGATCCGGTAGTAATCCTTCTCGAACCACTCACGCTGCGGCGCCATCGCTGGACACGCCCCTCAGTCGGTCACCTTGACCATCGCCGGACGCAGCACCTGGCCGCGCCAGCGGTAGCCGGCCCGTAGGACCTCGGCCACCACCTGCTCGCCGCCCTCGCCGGGCTCGTGCGCGACCGCCTCAGCCTCCGCGGGGTCGAAGGGTGCGCCCTTGGGGTCGATCCGCTCGAGGCCCTCCTTGCTCAGCGCGCCGTACAGGGCGGCGAGGACGGGCTCGACCTCGGCGGCGTCGTGGGCGAGCGCGGCGTCGCAGGCGTCGAGCACGGGCAGCAGCGTCTCCACGAAGCCGCCGAGAGCCCGCACCACGGCGTCGTTCTGTCGCTTGACCACCTGCTTGCGGTAGTTCTCGAAGTCGGCCTGAACACGGCGGTAGGCGTCGAGGTACTCGTCGCGCTCGGCGCGCAGGAGCCCGAGGTCGACCTCCACCAGCTCGGCGGCGGCCTCCAGCTCGTCGGTTGCATCGTCGCCGCCGGACGGCTCGGTCGGGGAGACGTCGCCCTCCCCGGCCGCACCGCCATCGGGCTCGACGGCGTCGGCCACGGGAGCTTCGACGTCGTCCTCCGCGGTCGGAGCGACCTCGGCCTCGCCGGCCCGCGGCTCGTCGGGCGTGGGCCGGCCGGTCACGCCGACTGGCCCTCCTCGTCGTCGTCGACGATCTCGGCATCGACCACCTCGTCGTCGGACGGCTGGTCGCTGGCGCCGGCCGAGGCACCGCCAGCGGCGGCGCCCTCCTGCGATGCCGCCTCGTAGAGCTTCTGGGTGAAGGTCTGGCTGGCGGCCATCAGCGCGTCGGTGGCGTTGCGGATCGCATCGGTGTCGCTGCCGCCGAGCGCCGTCCGCAGGTCGGCTAGCTTGGACTCGACCGCCGACTTCTCGTCGCCGGAGATCTTGTCGCCCTGCTCCTTCAGCAGCTTCTCGGTCTGGTAGACGAGCGTGTCGGCCGAGTTGCGGACGTCAGCCTCCTCGCGCCGACGACGGTCCTCCTCGGCGTGGGCCTCGGCGTCCTTGACCATCTGGTCGATGTCTTCCTTGTTGAGCGCCGACTGCCCGGTGATGGTCATCGACTGCTCCTTGCCGGTCGCCCGGTCCTTGGCCGACACGTGGACGATGCCGTTGGCGTCGATGTCGAAGGTGACCTCGATCTGCGGCACGCCGCGGGGCGCCGGCGGCAGGTCGACGAGCTGGAACTTGCCGAGCGTCTTGTTGAACTGCGCCATCTCGCGCTCGCCCTGCAGCACGTGGATCTCCACCGACGGCTGCATGTCCTCGGCCGTGGTGAACACCTCGGTGCGGCGCGTGGGGATCGTGGTGTTGCGCTCGATGAGCCGGGTCATCACGCCGCCCTTGGTCTCGATGCCGAGCGACAGCGGCGTGACGTCGAGGAGCAGCACGTCCTTGACGTCACCCTTGAGCACGCCGGCCTGGATGGCGGCGCCCACGGCCACGACCTCGTCGGGGTTGACGCCCTTGTGGGGCTCCTTGCCGGTCAGCTCGACGACCACGTCGTGGACGGCGGGCATACGGGTGGCGCCGCCGACCATGATCACGTGGTTGATGTCGTCCTTGGTGAGGCCGGCGTCCTTGATGGCCTGGTCGAACGGGCCGCGGCAGCGCTCGACGAGGTCGGCCGTCAGCTCCTGGAACTTGGCGCGCGTCAGGCTCTCGTCGAGGTGCAGCGGGCCCTCGCTCGTGGCGGTGATGAACGGCAGGTTGATCTGGGTCTGCTGCACCTGCGACAGCTCGATCTTGGCCTTCTCCGCCGCCTCCTTGAGCCGCTGCAGCGCCATGTTGTCGGCGGACAGGTCGACGCCGTGGGCGGCCTTGAACTGGCCGACCAGCCAGTCGATGACGCGCTGGTCCCAGTCGTCGCCACCCAGGTGGGTGTCGCCGTGCGTGGCCTTGACCTCGAACACGCCCTCGCCGATCTCTAGGATCGAGACGTCGAACGTGCCGCCACCCAGGTCGAACACGAGGATGGTCTGGTCGTCGCCCTCCTTGTCGAGCCCGTAGGCGAGGGCGGCCGCGGTGGGCTCGTTGATGATGCGGAGCACCTCGAGGCCCGCGATCTGGCCGGCCTCCTTGGTGGCCGTTCGCTGGGCGTCGTCGAAGTAGGCGGGCACCGTGATGACGGCCTGGTTGACGGAGTCGCCGAGGTAGGACTCGGCGTCGCGCTTGAGCTTCTGGAGCACGCGGGCCGAGATCTCCTGGGCCGTGTAGCCCTTGCCGTCGATGTCGATCTTCCAGCTGGTGCCCATATCGCGCTTGACCGACCGGACGGTGCGGTCGGGGTTGGTGATGGCCTGACGCTTGGCCACCTCGCCGGTGAGCACCTCGCCCGTCTTCGAGAAGGCGACGACGGACGGGGTGGTGCGCGATCCCTCGGTGTTGGGGATCACCACGGGGTCGCCGGCCTCGAGGACCGCGACCACAGAGTTGGTAGTGCCGAGGTCGATGCCGACGGCCTTGGGCATGGGTGTGCCTCCTGCGGAGTCGCTTGATGATCAGGTCGTTTAAACCAGACCTACGATAAAAGTTGAGTCTGGCGTTTGCAACTTTGCCGGCGGTCAGGTGCCGACCGCAGCGGCCGCCGCCAGGAAGTTGTGCAGGAGGTCGTGGCCGGAGGCCGTGAGGATCGACTCGGGGTGGAACTGCACACCCTCGACGGGGACGGCGTGCCGGCGGTGGCGCAGGCCCATCACGACGCCGTCGTCGGTCCAGGCGGTGATCTCGAGCTCGGGGGGCACGCTGGCGCGATCGACGACGAGGCTGTGGTAGCGGGTGGCCTCGAGCGGTGACGGCAGGCCCGCGAACAGGCCTTCGCCGGTGTGATGCACCAACGAGGTCTTGCCGTGCATGATCTCGGGCGCCCGCCCGATCTCGCCGCCGTACACCTGGCCGATGCACTGGTGTCCCAGGCAGACACCCAGCACCGGCCGGCGGCCGGCGAAGCGGCGGATCACGTCGTTGGACAGCCCGGCGTCCTCCGGGCGGCCCGGGCCAGGCGAGATGAGCACGGCGTCCGGGTCCAGCGCCGAGATCTCGTCCAGGGTCAGGTCGTCGTGGCGGTGGACGAGCGGCTCGGCCCCCAGTTCACCCAGGTACTGGACGAGGTTGTAGACGAAGCTGTCGTAGTTGTCGATGACGAGCACCCGCGCCGGCACGGCGTCCACGGTACCGGCGCGCCCCACTAGGACGCGGGCACGGTCAGCGCCTCGGTGGCAGCCGGCGCCAGCGTCACCTCCACCGCACGACCCAGGACCTGCGCCAGCAGGTCCGTGCGCTGGTTGGCGGCGTGCAGCTCGAGCGACACGTCGGCTCCGGGTTGCGGCTCCACCTCGACCAGGAGCGCGCCGCTGTCGGCCCGGCCGGGGTCGGCATCGCCCACGGCCCGGCACGACACACGGCGCACGCGCCCGGCGTGGTTGCGGTCGAGCCCGACGGCGACCCGCAGGAGCCCCGCCAGCGCCCGCACCCGGTACTGGTCCGCCGGGTCCAGCGCCGCGAACTCGGGGTGCTTCTGCCGGGGCACGGACTTGCGGTGGTAGCGCGCCACCTGGGCGATCAGCTCGATCTCCCGGTCGGTGAACCCGCTGAGCAGCTCGCTGTTGCGGATAACGTAGTAGCTGTGCTTGTGGTGGCCGGCGTGCGACAGGAACAGGCCGACGTTGGCCAGCAGCGCCCCCG
>DASQUY010000381.1:0-2571 GCA_035641055.1 Acidimicrobiales bacterium
CACCAGGAAGCCCGCCCGCCGCAGGTGGCGCCGATTGAGCCAGGCGAGCCCGGCAGCGGCGCCGGCCATGAGGACGACGCCGGCCGCGGCCGTCGGGGGGCCGAGCCAGCGCGCCGCGTCCCGCACCGTGTTGAGCTGGCCGACGATCGCGTTCCGGGAGCGGCCGGCGCGGTCGGCCAGCTCGCCGATGACGTCGAGCTCTCGGCGGTCCTCGAGCGACGCCCGCAGGTCGGCGGTGGCCTCGGCGGCACGCCCGGCGACCAGGTGCGTGCTGGCATCGATCAGGGCGTCACGCTCGTCGCCGGACAGGACGGCCGCCCGGATCTGCTCTCGCAGGCGGGGGTCAACGCCCGGGCCGAGACGGTCGGTGATCACGTCGAGGACCCGACCCACCTCGACGGTGGTGCCGCCGAGCACCGGGATCGTGTCGGGCAACGTCCCGGCCTCGAGGCGATCGGCGAAGGCGTCGACCGCCGCGCGGAAGCTCTCGACGGAGCTGGCGACGCGGTCCCGGGCAGTGGTCAGCCCGCTGTGGACCCAGGCGACGGCGCTCTCGCGGATCCGCCCGAGCACGTCGCTGACGTCGACGTCGCCATCGAGACGCGCCGTGTCACCCCTCACGTAGCCGAGCACGGCCCCGATGAACGTCTCCGTGCCCCGGCGGAGCGTGGACGGCGGCACGGCCAACCGCAACGAGCTCGTCGCCAACGTCCGGACCTGCGTCGGATCCAGTGCCTCGGCGCCCACACCGCCGAGGAGCTCCTCGGTGAGCTCGGCGAGCTCGGGATCGGCCAGGACCTCGGTATAGACGCGCTCGTAGGCATCGGCGCGCACCAGTGCCTCGGCGTACAGGCCGTCGTCGAGCAGCCGGCCCCGGACCAGCACGACCGACGAGACGAGCGTGAACCCCACCACGAAGACCGTCACCAGTAGTAGCGACGGCCACCGGGCCTTCGACTCGATGTCCCCGGTTCTCCGGGTGCCCGGCGATTCATCGTCCGGACAGGCTCTCCGTCTGCGTCGTGACCGCATGTTGAATGCCGGGGAACGATCGGCGCCGCGGCTCGGCTGCTGCTCGCGCTACGCGAGCCCGGTCAGCAGACCGGCAAGCTCGCTCGGACGGTTGCTTAGCACCATGTGGGTGAACACGTCGTGGCCAGACGCGCGGAGTTTCCGGCCAACCGACCGAAACCCATGCGCCCCGCTCCAGCCCCCGTGAACCAACACGTAGGTGGTCACCGTCCGCTGCCTCCTCCCAATAACGCCCATGTCGACTCGGAAAGCATCCCAGACGGACGCCAGCGGGCGCTGGTGCAGCTGAGCCTCGACCGCAACGCCGACGCCTACGAGGAGATCAGGTCACAGGGGTCGGTCATTGCCTCAGCCTCTGGCCGTGGCCTGCGTCACAGCTCGACTGCCGTTCAGACGGGCGTAACCACTAACCTCCCAGGGTCCCCCTCTCCCCTCCGGGGGGCATCGCCGCCGAGTTCCAGGGAGACCCTTCAGCAATGCGACGCGTGTGGGCCTGGATGGCCCTCAACTTCGGCAAGCACGCCGGCATCGTCGGCGCCATCGGCTTGGCGATCACCCTGGTGCTCGGCATCGGCGCCACCAAGCTCGACTTCGCCACCGGGCAGGACTCGTATCTCAACAAGGACGAGCAGGTCTACCAGGACAACGTCGCCTACCAGGGCCTGTTCGGCGGCCAGGCCATGGTCACCCTGTTCACGATGGACGAGGGCCGCGACGTCGTCGACCTGTTCACCCCCGAGAACATCCAGCAGCTCCAAGACATGGACGAGCAGCTCCACGCCGCCGACGGCGTGGAGACGTGGTCACCCCGCTCACCGCCCTGCAGTTCACGCAGAACCTGGCGGTGAGCGACAACGGCGATCCCACCCAGAGCGTCGCCGGCCAGGCGCTGCTCGGCGCCAGCGAACGCGAGCCCGACCCGGCGGCGCAGGAGGTCCGGGCGGCCGACGCCGGCACGACGCTGCAGCGGCTCAACGAGGTGCCCGAGGATCAGCGCACCTTCGAGAACCCCGACTGGGTCCGCTTCCTGCTGTTCGACAATCGGGGCGACATCCGCAAGTCGCTGCGGCCGTTCTTCCCCGACGAGACCCACGCCCAGATGATCACCCGCCTGGTAGGCAACGCCTCGCTCGAGGACGAGGGCAACGCCAGCGAGCAGGTGCAGGACATCATCCTGGCCCAGCCGTTCGAGGGCGCCGACGTCACGTCCACCGGCGCCCCGGTGCTGCTCAAGCACCTCAACGACTACCTGCGGGGCGGCATGCTCACCCTCGGGGCCATCGCGGTGGGGATCATGGTCGTGATCCTCTTGTTGCTGTTCGGCGTGCGCTGGCGGCTGCTCCCGCTGGCGGTGATCCTCATCGGGCTGGTGTGGGCGTTCGGATTGGCCGGCTACCTCGGTATCCCGCTGTCGGTGGTCACCATCGCCGGGCTACCGGTGATGCTGCGGGCCACCCGCCTGCTCCCGGCTCGAAAGTCTCCGAACTCCACAGTTCGGAGGGGTCGCGGTGTTCGGGAACGTACCCGGAAGGTCGGCTT
>DASQUY010000382.1:0-7757 GCA_035641055.1 Acidimicrobiales bacterium
CTGCGGCGAACGGCGGGTGGCGCGGGCGGCGGCGCTCGCCGCGTGGCGCACCCGGGCCCGGGGGCGGGATGCCTTCAAGGTGGCGATCCTCGGCGAGCTATTCCGGGGCTGGCCGGCCGGGCGGCTCGAGGCGCTCGGCCGCGCCTACGTGCCCGGCCTCCTGGACGGGCTGCGCCCCCAGCTGGTGGAGCGCCTGCGGTGGCACCAGCGGGAGGGCCACGCCGTCGTCCTCGTGTCGGCGTCGCTGGGCGCCTACCTCCGCCCCCTCGCCGATCGCCTCGGGCTCGACGGCGCCCTGGCGGTGGAGCTGGCGGCCGACGCCGACGGCGTGCTCACCGGTGAGGTGAGGGGCGGCCTCAACACCCGCGGCCCGGAGAAGGTCGCCCGGCTCCGGGCGTGGGTCGATGCCCACCTCGGAACCGCCGCCAAGGTCGAGCTCTGGGCCTACGGCGACTCCTCGGGCGACGAGGCGCTGCTGGCGGCGGCCGACCATCCCACCCGGGTGGGCCGCCGCCGGGGCATCACTTGGGCTGCATGCGCACGCCGCCGTCTACACGGATGACCTCGGCGTTCATGTAGCTGTTGGTGAGCAGCTCGACCGCCATGCTGGCGAACTCGTCGGCGGTCCCGAGGCGATCGGGGAACAGCACGTCGCGCCGGAGCTTGTCCTTGAAGGCGTCGCTGGCCGCGCCCTGGCCGTAGATGGGCGTGTCGATGAGGCCCGGAGCGATGCAGTTGACACGGATGCCGACGACGGCCAGGTCGCGGGCCACGGGCAGGGTCAGGCCGACGACCCCGCCCTTGGAGGCCGAGTAGCTGGCCTGGCCGATCTGGCCGTCGAAGGCGGCGACCGAGGCCACGGTGACGATGGCGCCGCGCGCGCCGTCGGCGTCGGGCTCGGTCTGGGACATGGCGGTGGCAGCCAGGCGCATGCAGTCGTACGTGCCGATGAGGTTCACCTCGACGACATGACGGAACCGGCCGAGGTCGTGCGCCGACTCGTAGCGGCCGTCCTTGCCGATGGTGCGGGTCGCCCAGCCCATGCCGGCGCAGGTCACCAGGGACCGCAGCGGGCCCAGCTCCTTGGCCGCCTCGGCCGCGGCGATGATCTGGTCGGTCTCGGTGACGTCGCAGGGCACGAAGGCGCCGTCGATCTCCTTGGCGAGGGCGTCGCCCTTCTCCTGCTGGCGGTCGAGGTCCGCCAGGACGACCTTGGCACCCCGAGTGGCGAGCAGCCGGGCGGTGGCGGCGCCGAGGCCCGAGGCGCCGCCGGTGACGATGGCAGAGGTCCCATTCAGCTCCATGGGCGGCGACTCTATTGACTCCCCGGTCAAGCGGGCGAAACGCCGCGACCGTTCTGGGTGCAGCTGTGCGGTCATACGCCGCATAGCTGCACCCAGTTCGCGATGGTCACTCGGTCGAGCCGAGCTCGCGGGCGGTCCACTCGTCGAGGTCGGCGTCCGGCTGGAGCACGAGCATGACGAGGCGGACCGGGCGCCTCCGTTCGTTGCGGTAGCCGTGAGGTCGGTCGGCATGGAACAGGGCTGCAGCGCCGGGCGGGACGGTGTGCGCCACGCCGCCGACGTCGAGCGTGAGCGTGCCGTCGATCACGTGCAGCATCTCGCGGGTGCCGTCGGCGTGCGCCTCGGACGCGTGGCTGTCGCCCGGCGCCAGCGTCCACGTCCACAGCTCGACGTGATCTCGCTCGTCCGACCCGACCAGCAGATCGCCGGAGCTGCCGTCCAGACCCGCCCACAGCCGCACCGTCTCGCTCGGCTGCACGACCCGCACCACCGGCGCCTCGTGCAGCTCGACCAGGGCGGCCAGCGAGACGCCCAGGGTCTCGGCGAGCTTGACCAGGGTGCCGAGGCTGGGGTTCGTGCGCGCCTGCTCGAGGTGGACGAGCATGCCCTTGCTCACACCGCTGCGGGCGGCGAGCTGGTCGAGGCTCCAGCCGCGGGCTGTGCGCAGCCGGCGGCTGTTGCGGGCAACAGCGGCGGCGACGGCCTCGGGATCGGGCATACGGTGCATTCTACCGACCGGGTGGTGCAACAGGCCGACCGGACCAGTAAAGTGCACCGGCCGGTCAATCTACAGCACCGAGTTGGCCGCGGACCCTTCGCTTTCCCCACCCCCCATGGCCCCACTGCTCGCTCTCACCGCTGCCGCCGCCTACGGCGTCGCCGATTTCCTCGGTGGCGTGGCGGCCCGTCGGGAACCGTCGAGCGCCGTGGTCTTGTGGTCACACGTGGTGGGCCTGCTGCTCCTGGTGGTGGCGGCACCAGGGCTCGGGGGCGACATCACAGCCCGGGGTCTGGGCGTGGGCGCCGCCGCCGGCCTGCTCGGCGGCACCGGCGTCGCCCTGTTCTACCGGGCGCTCTCCCTCGGCTCGATGAGCGTGGTCGCACCCATCGGGGCCCTCCTGTCGGCGGCCGTTCCGGTGGTGGCGGGCATCGGCTCGGGCGAGAGGCCCCAGGCGCCCGCCCTGGCGGGCATCGCCCTCGCACTGGTGGCGGTGACGCTGGTGTCACGCGAGCCGGCACGCAACTCACCGGCCGGTGCTCGCGTCCGCCTGCAGCCCCTGCTGCTCGCCGTCGCGGCGGGCCTGGCCTTCGGGCTGTTCTTCGTCACCCTCGACGGCGCCGGCACCGGCGTGGGCATCTGGCCCCTCTTGGGGGCCCGGGTGGCGTCGATCTCGCTGTTCACGGCGCTCGGCGCCGCGGGGCTCACGGCCGCGTCACCGCCCCGCAGCGCCGCGGGCGCCGCCGTCGGCTGCGGCCTCCTCGACGCCGCCGCCAACGTGTTCTACGTGCTCGCTCTGTCCCACGGTCTGCTGTCGGTCGTGGCCGTGCTCACCGCGCTCTACCCCGCGGGCACCGTCGTGCTGGCCCGCTGCGTGCTGGGCGAGCGGCTGAGCGGCGTGCAGCAGGCCGGCCTGACGGTCGCCGGCGCCGCGGCCATCCTCATCGCCGCCTAGTCTCCGCAACTTGCGATGGTTGGGGACGCTATGACGTCCTCAACCACCGCAAGTTCGGGACGCTGGGGCACGCCGACTCACCAGAGCTCGTCGGCGTAGGTGTCGGTGCCCACGACGGTGGGCACGAACGGCGCCGCGAACGTCACCCGGCCGTGCCCGCCGGCATCGACGGCCGCCGCGTAGCGGCGGAACCGCTCCCAGAGGCCGGCGGGCTCGGTGTCGAGGAAGCAGAGCTGGACCAGCCGCTCGGGTGTGCCACCGCTCGCCCCCAGGGACATGGGCGCCCCGTCCGCCGGCTGTCCCTGGCGCACGGTCCACGACGACACGCTGGCGACCCCGCCGGCTTCGGCCAGGAGCTCGGGCGCCACCTCGCCCTCGACCCAGGCCGCCAGCTCATCGGGGCCGGTGCCCTGCGCCGGCTCCAGGCTGAGCACGGCGAGCCCGGCGAAGTGGTGGTCGAGCGCCAGCTCGATGGGGACGCCGTCGTCGTTGGCGTAGGCGGTCGAGCGGTAGTCGTAGATGGCGGTGTGGGCGTGGGTGCGCTCGTCGAACCCCCGGCCGTTGCCGTAGAGCGACCACACCTGCTTGCGGCCCCACGCCTGCCACTCGTCCTCCTGCCCGGCGTGCACCCAGTAGATCGACAGGTAGGAACCGGCGTCGGCCGGCTCCGCGAACGGGCTGGTCTCCGGGAAGCGGAGGTCCTTGAGCCGCCGGGGGGCCACCCAGCGCCCGCCGCTCAGCATCCCCGGGCCGATCATGCACCCGGCGTAGAAGTGGTCGCGCTCGTACCAGCGGTTGTAGGCCACCTCGTAGCCGCGATGGGGATCGACCAGCGTGAACAACATCGACCCCACCTTGACCGGGTAATCGTCCACGTCCCCTCCCCTAACTTTGTGCCCCGTGGCGGCACGACCACCGGCACGCTAGCGAACAGAGGGGGAAGCCCGATGCCCGAGAAGGACCAGCGCATGCCGCCGTACGTCGAGCCCCCGCGGGACCAGATCCCCCGCATCAGCCGGAAGCACGTCGCCGCCATGCTGGCGTCGGACGACCCGGCCGCCTGGGGCCAGGGCGGGGTGCGCCACCTGGTTCTGCGCACGGTCGGCCGACGGACGGGCCGGCGGCACGACGTGGCGCTCCCCTACTGGGAGGACGCCGAGGACCGCAAGCACGTGGTCGCCTCGTTCGCCGGCGCTCCCGACCACCCGGCGTGGTTCCTGAACCTCAGCGATCGAGCCTCCAATCCCGAGGTCTGGGTCAAGGAGCCCGGGACGTCCTACTGGGCGGAGGCCGAGGTGCTGGACGGCGAGGAGCACGACCGCATCTGGGCCCAGCTCACCGCCGACCGCCCCAACTACGCGGAGTACCAGACCCGGTGCGAGCGCCGGATCCCGCTCGTGCGCCTGGTCAGGCGCCGCCCCGGCTGACCGCCGCCAGCACTACCCCTCCACGCAGACGTTGCGGAGGTCGCCGACGCCGTCGATGTAGCTCGTCAGCACGTCGCCGGGGCGGAGGAATTGGGGCGGGGTGCGGGCGTAGCCGACCCCCGGCGGCGTGCCGGTGAAGATCAGGTCGCCGGGCCACAGGGTGACGATGTGCGACAGGCGGCTGACCAGCTCGGGCACCGGGAAGATGAGGTCGGAGGTGCGGGCCTTCTGGACTTCCTCGCCGTTGACCGAGCAGCCCAGCTCCACGTCATCGCGGTCGGCGAGCTCGTCGGGTGTCACGAGGAACGGGCCGGTGGGGCCGAAGCCCGCGAACGACTTGGCGAGCGACCACTGCGCCGGAGGACGCCTCTGCACCCGACGTTCGGAGATGTCCTGTCCGACCATGACGCCGGCGACGTGGTCCCACCCTCGCTCGGCGTCGACGTTGCGGGCCGTGCGACCGATGGTGACGACCAGCTCGACCTCCCAGTCGACACGGTTGCTCACGACGGGGATGTCGCTGGTGGGCCCCGTGATGCAGCTCGGGAACTTGGTGAACACGGCCGGCTCCTCCGGCACGTCGAGCCCGCCCTCGGCGGCGTGGAGCCGGTAGTTGAGCCCGATCCCGAACACCTGGCGGGGCCGCGGCACCGGCGCCGCGAGCGCGGCGCCGGCGAGCCTGCCAGTCGGGTCGGCGGACACGCCCGCCGAGCCCGACCAGTCGAGCAGCTCGTCCCAGCGGTCGCACGCGGCCAGCGGCTCGGTGGGCAGGCGCCCGCCGGAGGCGACCTCGACGTCCACGAGCCCGTCACCCACCACGATCTGCAGGCGTCCTTCCACGGTGGCGAAGCGCATGACGCCCTGTCTAGCGCCCCAGCGCCCGAGGATTCTGCCCGCGCTGGCCTGCACCATGGAAGGTGAGCGCGGGCAGAAGCCGGTGGGCGCGGCTCCTCGACCTTTCTGCCCGCGCTGGCCGGCACTATGGAAGGTGAGCGCGGGCAGAAGCCGGTGGGCGCGGGCCCTCGAGGTTGCTGCCCGCGAGAGCCGGGCTTGCCCCGGTAGCGTCGGCCCGATGCCTCTCGTCGGATCGCCGGTCGCCCGGCGCGAAGATCAGCGCCTCCTCACGGGGGGTGCCCAGTTCATCGCCAACCTCGACCTCCCCGGTGCCGCCTGCGTCACCTACGTGGTCTCGCCGGTGGCGCACGCCGTCATCCGGTCGATCGACACGGACGCGGCGCGTCAGGTGCCGGGTGTGCTGGACGTGGTGACCGCCGCCGACGTGGACATCGGCCCGGTGCCGCCGCTGAGCCCCGCCTTCCCCGACGCCATGGCCCGCCCGCTCCTCGCCGGCGACCGGGTCCGCTTCGCCGGCGAGGCCGTCGTGGCGATCGTCAGCGAGACCGAGGCCGCCGGCGAGGACGCCGCCGAGCTCGTGGACGTCGACTACGACCCGCTGCCCGCCGTCACCGACGTCGACACCGCCACGAGCGGGGAGGTCATGCTGTTCCCCGAGGCGGGCACGAACGTGGTGACCACCCGCGACGGCAGCGCGGGTGACGCCGGGGCCGAGCTGGCCACCTGCGAGGTAGTGGTGTCGGCCGACCTGGTCAACCAGCGGCTGGCGCCCTGCCCGCTCGAGGGCCGGGCGGCGGCGGCCCGCTGGGGCGACGACGGCCGGCTCGTCCACTGGTCGGCCTGTCAGGGCCCCCATCCGGTGCGCGACATGCTGGCCCGGGTGCACGGCCTCGAGCCGGAGCAGGTGCGGGTGATCGCCCCCGACGTGGGCGGCAGCTTCGGGGCCAAGGCGCGCCCTCATCCGGAGGAGGTCCTGCTGCCCTGGCTCGCCCGGCGGACCGGCCGGCCCGTGCGCTGGCTGCCGCCCCGGTCGACCGACATGGTGGGCCTCGGCCACTCCCGGGCGCAGCGCCAGCACGTGGAGATCGGCGGCGACCGCGACGGCACCGTCCGGGCGCTGCGGGTGCGGATCGACGGCGACGCCGGGGCCTATCCCGTCGTCGGCCCCCTGCTGGCCGCCAACACCGCGGTGATGTCGCCCGGCGCCTACCGGATCCGCCACGTCGAGTGGTCGATCCGGGCGCTGGTGACCAACACGACTCCCGTCGTGGCCTACCGGGGCGCCGGGCGGCCCGAGGCGGCAGCGCTCATCGAGCGGGCGGTGGACCTGTTCGCCGCCGAGCTGGGCCGCGACCCCGTCGAGGTCCGGCGCCACAACCTGGTGCGCCGCGGCGACTTCCCGTACGACGGCGCCACGGGGGTGCGCCACGACAGCGGCGACTACCACGCCGCGCTCGACCTGGCGCTCGACGCCGTCGGCTACGAGGACCTGCGGGCAGAGCAGGCCCGGCGGCGGGGCGCCCCCGACCGCCGCCTGCTCGGCGTCGGCCTGGCCACCTTCATCGACCGCACCGCCGGCATCCCCGGGTCCGAGTACGGCGCCGTCGAGCTCCGGTCCGACGGCACGCTGCTGGTCCGCACCGGGTCGAGCCCCTACGGCCAGGGCCACCACACCGCGTGGGCGATGCTCGTCGCCGACCGCACCGGCCTCCCGCTCGACCGCATCGAGGTGGTGCACGGGGACACCGACGTCGTGCCCCGGGGCGGGATCACCGGGGGCTCGCGCTCGGCGCAGAAGGCGGGATCCGCCGTCGCCGAGGCCACCGACGCGCTGGTGGAGCGGGCCCGCGATGCGGCGGCGGAGCTCCTGGAGGCGGCGGCCACCGACGTGGTGCTCGACCTGGCCGAGGGCCGCTTCCACGTCGCGGGCGCCCCCGCGGCGCGCACGGTGGGCTGGGCCGAGCTCGCCGCCGACCGCGCCGCCCGGGGCGACGGCCCCGAGGACGACCATGTTGAGCGGGCGCTGCGCTGCGAGACCGACTTCGAGGGCGAGGGGCCGACGGTGCCGTTCGGCGCGTACGTGGCGGTCGTCGAGGTCGACCGCGACACCGGGGCGGTGGAGCTGCAGCGGATGGTGACGGTGGACGACGCCGGGACGATCGTCAACCCGGTGCTGGCCCTGGGGCAGATCCACGGTGGCGTGGCGCAGGGCATCGGCCAGGCCCTGTTCGAGGAGTTCCGCTACGACGCCGACGGCAACCCGCTGACCACCAACTTCGCCGACTACGCCTTCCTGTCAGCGGCCGAGCTTCCCCAGTTCGAGTGCCGGCTGGTCGAGACCCCGTCGCCCAACAACCCCCTCGGCGTCAAGGGCATCGCCGAGTCCGGCACCATCGGGGCGCCCCCCGCCGTGCAGAACGCGGTCCTCGACGCCGTCGCCCACCTCGGCGTTCGCCACCTCGACCTCCCGCTCACGCCCGAGCGGGTGTGGCGGGCGA
>DASQUY010000383.1:0-3942 GCA_035641055.1 Acidimicrobiales bacterium
CCAGGCGGGCATGCAGGCCTTCATGGCCGGCAAGATCACGCTGCAGGGCGACATGACCAAGGCGCTGGCCCTCCAGTCCGGGCCGCCGAACCCCGACCTGACGGCCAAGATCCAGGAGATCACCGAGTAGCACAGACGCGAGTGTGCCGAGCCGGCTGGGGCGGCAGCCTCATCGCGGCGGCTGGGGAACACCGCGTCCGGCATACCGCCCCAACGGGCCCGGCACGCTCTGTATGGTGGAGTGTACTAGCTGCTAGGGGTGGTCAAACAGGGGGTCGACCAGAAAAGCCATCAGGGTGTCACAAACATGCTCGAGCCGTCAGCACGGCCCGCCGGAAGGGGAGATTCCGACAGGTGAAGCGTCCCCCGAACGGGGGTCGTAGGTCAAGACCCTTCAGGCGGGAACCTAGTCGTCGTCGTCGTCCTCGTCGCCCCCGCCGACCCTGAGCTCCACGGTGTCGCCCCGCTCGACCTCGTCGCCCTCCCGGGGGTCGGTGCGGAGGACTTCGCCGTCGTCGCTGAAGAACCGACCCCGGAAGTCGACGTCCCACTCGAGGCCCAGGTCCTCCAGCTCCTCGATCACGTCCCGGTAGTCGTCACCGATGAAGTCGGGGAGGTCGAACCGGTCGCCCCCCGACGACACCACGATCTCGACGGACGAGCCCCGCGGCACCTCGGCGGGCACGTCGTCGCCGAGGCCGATGACGAACCCCTCGTCCACCTCGTCGCTCGTCTGCTCCGTGACGTCGGCCGTCAGCCCCAGGTCCCGCAGGCGCGCCTCGGCCTCCTCCCGGCTGAGCCCGGCGAGGTCCTGGGGAACCGCCACGGGCGTCGGACCCAGCGAGACGTGCAGCGTCAGCGCTTCGCCCTCTCGCAGGGACGTGCCGGGCTCGGGAACGGTCCGGACGATCTCGCCCTCGTCGGTGTCGTCGTAGTGGTCCCGCTGGGTGACGATGTCCCAGCCGTTGCCGCCGATCAGGTCCAACGCCCGACCTTCCTGGGCGCCGATCAACTCGGCGGGCACGACGTGCGAGGGCACTCGCGACTGAAGGAAGATCCACGCTCCTGCCACCCCGACGGCCACCGCCACCGCCACCACCAGAGCGCCGATCATCAGCCGCCGGGCGCTGCGGTCGCCCGGCGACAGCGACGGCGTGCCGCGGGGCGGCGTGTCCCCGGCCCGCCAGCCGTCGGCGGTCGGCCCGTTCGGACCGCCCGGTGGCCCCGCCGACGGGGAGAGGCGCGCCGGCGGCGGCAGGACGGTCGTCGCGTCGGTGGGGCCGGCGTCCGCCTCCCCGCTGGCTGATCCGCCGGCCGGGGGCGGGACGACCGCCTGGTCGTTCGCGCCTGGGCCCACCAGCGTGTGGTCGGTCGGGTCGTCCCGTCCGTTGCCGAAGCTCGGCGGGACCAGCGGCAACGGCGCCGGGCGCGTCAGCCGCTCGGCGGCGGCGACCAACCCGGCGCCCAGGGCGGCGGCGTCGAGGCGCTCGTCCGGGTCGACCTGTCCGGCCCGTCGCAGGACCGGGACCAGGGGGCCCATCTCGTCCGGGATGGGCAGCGGGCTGTCCAGCCGGGCCATGAGGGTGGCGATCGTGGTGTCGGCGCTGAAGGGCACGCGGCCGGTCACGGCCTCGACGAGGACCAACGCCAGCGAGTAGACGTCGCTGCGGCCGTCCACCGACGCGCCGCGCGCCTGCTCGGGGGAGGCGTAGCGGGCGGTGCCCAGCACGGCGCCGGTCGGTTCGGTCAGCGCCGCCTCGGCGATGGCCCGGGCCAGGCCGAAGTCCGCCACCCGCAGGCGGGCGTCGTCACCGAACAGGACGTTGGCGGGCTTGATGTCCCGGTGCACGAAGCCCTGCCGGTGCGCGTGGTCCAACGCCCGGGCCGTCTCCAGGCCCACGATCAGTGCCTGGGCCGGGGTCAGGCGGTGGCCGGCGTCGAGGATCGAGCGCAGGCTGCCGCCGCCCAGGTACTCGATGACGAGATAGGGCGTGATGTCGTCGCCGCTCCAGTCGTACACGGCGACGATGTGCGGGTGGCTCAGGGCTGCCGCCGCCTGGGCTTCCGCCCGGAAGCGCCGCAGGAACAGCTCGTCGTCGGCGAGGGCGGGATGCAGCACCTTGACGGCCACGCGACGTCGCAGCCGGACGTCGTCTGCCAGGTAGACCTGCGCCGAGGCTCCCGAGCCCAGCGCCGCCAGGAGCCGGTAGCGCCCACCGAGCACACGACCGATCTGTTCGGTCATGCGGGTCATGGCCACGACCCGAAAGGGTACTACCGGCCACCTCCAGGCGAACTTGCGGTGGTTAGGGGGGCTATGACCCCGATAACCACCGCAAGTTCGCCTGCTCGTACGATGAGGCCATGGCGACCGCCGCCACCCCCGGCTACAGCACCCGCTTCAAGGTCGTCGCCGTGGCCGTGCTCGCCCTGGCGATCGCCGCGTTCGTCGGCGCCTACATCGCCACCAGCGGCGACGACGGCCAGGTCGCGGGGTCCAGCGACATCGTGGAGTCGCAGACCCCGGCCCCCAACTCCCAGGTGCCCCAGCAGTCGACCGTCGGCATCGACCTGGCGCCGGGCTGGGAGGGGACGCTGGTGCTCAACGGCGTCGAGATCCCTCTCGACCAGCTCACGCTCACCCCGGAGCTGGCGCAGGTCGAGTACACGCCTGGCGAGGGCAAGGAGGTCGAGGAGCTCCAGACGGGACGCAACTGCGTGAGCGCCGTCGTGTGGCCCATCGCCGAGGGTCGGGACGCCGCCCGCCAGATCCCCTGGTGCTTCGAGGTGGTCTGAGACGCGCGAACCGGGTGCAGCTGTGCGGCATATGACCGTATCGCTGCACCCAGAATCACGTGGCCGGCAGCTCGCCGGTCTCGAGCAGGTGGCGGAAGCCGGCCTCGTCGAGGACCGGGACGCCCAGCTCCTCGGCCTTGGTGAGCTTCGACGCCCCCGGCGACTCCCCCACCACCACCGCCGTGGTCTTGGACGACACGCTGCCCGGTGACTTGCCGCCCCGCTCCTTGACGGCCGCCTCGGCCGCCTCGCGGCTGTAGCCCTCCAGCGTGCCGGTGACGACGATGCTCATGCCGGCCAGGGTCTTGGCCTCGGCGGGGGCGCCGGCAGCACCTCCCTCTCCGGCGAAGTTGAGCCCGGCGGCCCGCAGGCGCTCGATCAGCTGGCGGTTGGCGCCATCGGCGAACCAGGTGTGCACCGACTCGGCGATGACCTCCCCGACCCCCTCGGCCGCCGCCAGCTCCTCCACCGACGCCGCCATCATCCGGTCGAGGTCGCTGAACGCCGCCACCAGCGCCTCGGCTCCGGCCGGCCCCAGGTGGCGGATGTTGAGCCCCACGAGCAGCCGCTCGACCGGCCGCTCGCGGGAGGCGTCGATGGCGGCCCGCAGGTTGGCGGTCGACAGGGCACCCATGCGCTCGAGCTTCTCCACGCGGTCCCAGTCGAGGTCGTAGAGGTCGGCGATCCCGGCCACCATGCCCTCGTCGATGAGCTGGGCGATGCGCTTCGAACCGAGGGCGTCGATGTCCATGGCCCCCCGGCTGGCGAAGTGCTCGATGGCGCCCTGGCGCTGGTACGGGCACTCGGGGTGGATGCAGCGGTGCTCGGCCTCGCCCTCGATGCGCACCAGGTCGGAGCGGATGGGGCAGGGGCACTCACGGGGGAACGTCCACGCCTCCAGCCCCGGCGGGCGCTCGGCGATCACCGCGCCCACCACCTCGGGGATGACGTCGCCGGCCCGGCGAACGATCACCCGGTCGCACGGGCGGACGTCCTTGGCCCTCACCTGGTCCTCGTTGTGGAGCGTCGCCTGGCTGACCGTCACCCCGCCGACGAACACCGGCTCCAGCACGGCGTACGGCGTGGCGCGCCCGGTGCGGCCGATCGACACGAGGATGTCGTCGAGCCGGGTGGTGCGCTCCTCGG
>DASQUY010000384.1:0-2065 GCA_035641055.1 Acidimicrobiales bacterium
GTCCACGCCTGGTTGGCTCCCTACGCCAACCTGAGCTGCGGCGCCGGGTACCGCACCTTCGCCGGCGTCGCCGCCTTCCACCTCGGACGGCTGGCGGCGGTGGCAGCCGACTGGGCCGAGGCCGAGCGGCACATGCTGGCCGCGCTCCGCCGCTACAGCGCCTTGCAGGCCCGCCCGTGGCTGGCGTTCACCCAGAGCGTTCTGGCCGACGTGCTCGAGGCGCGCGGCCGCCCGTCCGACCGCGAGTGGGTGGCGACCCTCCGAGCCGAGTCCGGCTGGGCCACGACGGCACTTGGCCTCCGGAAGCTGTGACCACGACGCCCTGCGTCCACGCGAGGCATTGGCGAACGTTTGCCGTACCGTAAGCCTGAGGCAATAGCGAACGGCAACCGTGTGCTATTGCCTCGGGCTGAGTCGATCGTGCGCTATTGCCTCGCCCGTTGGGCTCAGGTCAGCGGGTCGGCGAACGGATCGCCGCCAGGCGCGGCGCCGCCCGGACCCGGGCCCCCGAACGGGTCGTCGATCGTCGGGCGCACGGAGACCGGCTGGCCCTCGTCGGCCTCCTCGTCGCCCACCAGCTCGGCGCCGAGCATGCCGGCGTAACCCTGCTCCTCCAGCTCCTGCGCCAGCTCGGGGCCGCCCGAGCGCACGATCTGGCCCCGGGCGATCACGTGGACGTGGTCGGCGCGCAGCTCGTGCAGGATCCGGCTGTAGTGGGTGATCACCAGGACCCCCAGCCCGGCCTCGTTGGTGGCCGCCTCCACCCGCCGGGCCACGGCGCGGAGGGCATCGATGTCGAGGCCCGAGTCGACCTCGTCGAGCACGGCGATGGCTGGGCGCAGCACCCCGAGCTGCAGGGTCTCGTTCTTCTTCTTCTCGCCGCCCGACAGGTCGACGTTCAGGGGCCGCTCGATGAGACGGGGGTCGAGCGCCAGGCGCACGGCCTCGGCCCGGATGTCGGCATCGATGGCCCCCACGTCGCGGCCCGCGGCCCGGGCTGCCGATTCCAGCAGCGCGTGGAGCGACACGCCCGGCACCTCGGTGGGGTACTGCAGGGCGAGGAACAGCCCGGCCTGGGCCCGCTGCCACGGCTCCAGCTCCAGCAGGTCGACGCCGTCGAGCGTGACCCGACCGCCGATGACCTCGTAGCCGGGACGACCCATCACCACGTGGGCCAGCGTGGACTTGCCCGACCCGTTGGGGCCCATGACGGCGTGCACCTCGCCCGACCGCACCGTCAGGTCGACGCCCCGGAGGATCTCTGCGCCCGACACGCCGGCGCGCAGGCCGGAGATGTCGAGCACGTGGCCCAGCCTGGGGGCCCGGGTCCCGCTACTCATCGAGCACCAGCACGACGTCGCCGCCGTCGACCCGCACGTCGTAGACGGGCTCGGCCTTGGTCGCCGGCAGGCTCAGTGGTTCGCCGGTCTCCAGCGAGAACTCGCTGCCGTGCTTCCAGCACTCGACGGTCCGGTCCTCGGCGTTCACCTCGCCCTCGGCGAGCGAGATGTTCTGGTGCGTGCACCGGTCGCCGATGGCGTAGACGTCGTCGTCGATCCGCACCACGGCGATCCGATGCCGACCCACCTCGAACCGGCGGGCCTCGCCCGGGGCCAGCTCGTCGATGCGGCACAGACGCTGCTCGGTGGCGTGCGCCTCGGGGGCGTTCGTCTCGGGGATGTGAGTCACTATCCCTCCCGGCGCTCGAACTTGGCGGCGACGGTCTCCCGCAGCAGCGGAACGACCGGGGCGACGGGCGCCCGACCGAGCACCTCGTCGAAGAACCCGGTGACGATCAGGCGCTCGGCCTCGTCGGTGGGCACACCCCGGCTCTCGAGGTAGAAGCGCTGCTCCTCGTCGATCGGGCCGACCGCCGAGGCGTGGCTGCAGCGGACGTCGTTGTTCTCGATCATCAGGTTGGGCACCGACTCGGCCCATGCCCCGTCGGACAGCTTCACGTTGCGGTTGGTCTGGAAGGCGTTTGTGCCGCGGGCGTCCTTGCCCACGCGGATGACACCCGTGTACACGGACCGTGAATGCCCGCCGACGGCGCCCTTGAACAACA